>NZ_BAABJQ010000002.1:333317-582381 GCF_039543385.1 Rugosimonospora acidiphila | reverse complement strand
TGAACCTGGTCGGCGAGCTGTCGATGCACAGCGACAGCTTCCGTACCTGGTGGGCGGCCCAAGACGTCTACGTGCACCGCCACGGCACGAAACGCTTCTACCACCCCGTCGTCGGCGAACTGGACCTGGCCTACGAAGGGCTCCAGCTGGCGAGCGACGAGACCTTGACGATCATGACCTACTCCGCCGAGCCGGGTACCCCCTCCGGCGACGGCCTTGAACTGCTCGCCTCCTGGGCCGCGTCACAGCCTGACGCGATTGCCTTAGGGCCCGACCGGGTCTGATGGAGGCCGCACGTTGGCACGGTGGCCTTCCCGCTGATCACCTATGTGATGAGCGGGGTTGGAACTTCCTGGTCATCGGTGCTGAGCGGACAAGTCCACCCCGGTCGCGACCTTCCACTTGATCGCGACCGGGATAGGTGGCCACCGGTCAGCCTGGCTGACCGCACCGATGCGGAGGAGTGCGCCAGTTCGGTGCCCGGCTCGAGCCTTTGGAGGGGGCTTCCATGACGCCATAAGTCTCTCCCTGCGCTACGGGCGGGCCGCGTTCTGATCCTTGTGCAGTGCGATCAGGCACGCGGACGGCGCGGCGGCCAGGCGTACCCGCAATCGCCCGGCTCCGGCGTCCCAGTACGGCCGGACGTCCCGGTGGGGCGGGAAGAGCACCTCGGTGCGCATCTCGTCGCCGGCGAGGTGGGGGAGGGCCAGCCACGCCTCCAGCCCGCTGGTCGCCCGGCACCAGACGACCACGTAGCTCACCTCGGGCGAGCGCATGCCGAGCGACACCGACGCGTCGTCCCATTGGGGCAGCCCGCTCGGCCAGAACGGCACCGCGTCCGCCAGCACCGGCCGGAGGCGCTTGTAGACCTCGACCGCCCTCGACACCAGCGCGAACTGGCCGGGGTCCATACGATTCAGGTGACCGGACAGATACAACCGCCCGAGCATCGCGGTGCACAGGGTAAAGCCGATCTCGTCGGCCGTGTGGGTCGGCTGCGGGTAGGCCCAGTTGCCGCACTGCTCCGGAGGAATCAGCGCTGGCGCCGCCGCGGCGATGGGCGGGTACCGCAGCGGGTCCTGCTGGTCGCTGGTGGACTGCAGCTGAAGGCGGGAGAGCATCGCCGGGTCGGACCGCATCGCGCCGGAGGCGCAGTTCTCGATCACCAGGTGCGGGTGCCGGTCGAGCACGGCGTCCAGCCAGCGCAGCAGGGCGCGGTTGTGCCCGAGCAGGCCGGCCCCGGCGCTCGCGCCGTGCGACTCGGTCCCCGACTGGATGTTGAGGTTGTAGTCGAGCTTCAGGTATCCGATGCCCAGCTCCGCCACCAAGCGGTCGACCACCTCGTCAAGGTGTGCCACGGCCGCGGGGTGGCTCAGGTCGAGGTGGTACCGCCCGTTCTCCCGCACGCGGACGCCCGCCCGCCGGAAGAACGCCTCGGCCGGCAACTGCCCGGCGACCGGGCTGCTCACCCCGACGGCCTCCGGCTCCAGCCACAGCCCGGGGACCATGCCCGCGGCGCGGATGCGGTCCAGGATCTCACCGATGCCGCCGGGAAAGCGCGACCGCGATGGCCGCCACGCGCCGACCGTGCCCCACCAGTCCTCACCCGTCTCGGCGTACCAGCCGGCGTCGACGCAGAAGTACTCGGCCCCGGCCCTGGCGGCCGCGTCGATCAGTGGCAGCAGTCGTTCGGTCGTGGGGTCACCCATCAGGGTGTTCATGTAGTCGTTGAACACGACCGGCAGCCTGGTGTGATCCGGATGTGGCCGGCGTAGCGCCCGGCGGTAGCGAGTCAGGTCGGCCACCGCGGCGTCGAAGCCGCCGTCCGCCACCGCCACCGCGACCGGTACCGTCTCGAACGACTCACCCGGCCGCAGCTGCAGCCGCCACTGGTGTTCGGCGCTGGTCGGTCCGAGCAGCGCCAGGTACAGCCCGCCGCGGTGCTCGCCGACCTGCCAGTGCCAGGCGCCGTTGTGTTCGATCTGCCAGAGCCAGGTGTGCCCGTCGCGGCGGTTGACCAGCGCGCCCATCGGCAGGTGTCGCCCGGTCGACCAGCTGCCCTCCCCGGTGCGCGCGAAACAGCCGCAGGGCGGGACCGGACGGCGCGCGGCGTCCACGTCGGGCAGTAGGTCACGGGCCGGGCGTCGCTGCCAGCGGTTCTCGGCGAGCCAGTCGTTGTCCGCCCAATACACGTCGATGTCCTCGAGACCGGTCGGGTCGAGGCCGGGCAGGCCCGCGGCGACCAGGGAGGTCACCGCCTCCAACACCACCGGCTCGGTGCCGCCGTGGTGAAGCCGAACGAACGATCGCAGCACACCGAGGCCGGCGGCCGCCCGCAGGACGAGGTCGGCGCGCAGACCGGTCTCCGGATCCTCCATGGACAGCAGGTGCTCGCGCCACCCACCGTCGGTGCTCTCCTGGTGGGTCCGGTAGCGCATGCGGGCGCCGAGGGTCGACTCGACGTACCGGAAGCCGGACCAGCCGCGACCGTCGGCCACGGTGAGGATGTCCAGCGGGGGCAGGCCGGCGCCGGCGGCTTCCCCGGGCAGGTCGTTCATCCAGCGCAGCCGGACGGTACCGTCGGCGCGCACCTCGAAGCGCAGGCGTATCGGCCCGTGCTGCCACGACCAACCGAACGGCGTGCTGGCCTCCGGCATGGTCACCGCCTCCCCGCGGACGGTGCCGGAAAGGCCGGGCGCGGCCCGCACCGGGCGGCGAACTCGGGGACGTCGGAGTGTGCGGGGAGCAGCGCGATGAGGCCGGGCGTGAACCGCCCCGCGCTCACCGCGCCGATGGTGATGGCCATGAAAGGCGCTCCGGGTGGGATCGTCGGCGGGGTTTCGGGCGATCAGGCGGTCTCGGGCGGGCAGGGGACGGTGGCCAGTTCGAGGTGCGCGGTGTGTCCGGGAGGCAGCGCGACGCTCAGCCGGCGGTCGTCGACGGCGACCTGCCGGCGCGCCTCGGGTGGCCGGGGGCGGCGCGGGGACCCGACCGGGCCCGGATACCCGTCGCCGGCGTGAGAGGGCAACGTCGCGGTGGTGAAGCGGTACTCGCCGAACGCGCCGCCCTGAATGACGATCCGCCGGGCCTCGGTGGGGTGGAGGTTGACCAGTCGGACGCTCACGCTTCGGGCGTCGAGGTGGTCGACGAGGGCCGCGACGTCGGGCGGCAGGCCGGGGCGGCCGCGGTCCGCGTCGGCGTAGCGCAGCCGGGCGTGCGGCAGGCCGCCGTTGTAGATGGGCGCGGGGCCGCCGAGGGTGAGCTGGACCAGCGCCTCGGTACCGATCGGGTTGACCAGTTGCCAGTGGTGCAGGTCAAGGCTACCCGCCGGCTCACGGTCGGCGCGGATCTGGGCGCAGCGCCAGGCCAACTGCGCGTGGGCTTCGCCGAGCGCCCGGGACGGGTATCCGGGGTTGGCGCCGGCCAGGTAGCGCACCCACGGCCGGGTGTTGGCGTCGCCGAAGCGCCCGCGTTCGCCCGGCACCGCCGACCAGTCGTCGGGGTCTCCGCGGCGCAGCCGCTCGACGCGCGCCCAGTCCTCGCGAGAGCCGCTGAGGTGCCACAGCGCCACCGCGAACCGCGGCTCCATCGGCTGGTGGTCAAACCAGCCGCGGTCGTCGTAGCGGTTGGGGACCAGTAGCCGATCGTCGGTCGTGACGGCCCGCTCCAGTACCCGGTCCAGCAGGGTCCGTGGCAGGTCAAGGTAGCCGTCGTCGCGGGTCAGCAGGTAGGCGCTCGTCGCGGCGACCACGGCCGCACTGGCGATCGGTCCCAGCCCGTGCGGCCACGACCAACCGTAGAGGCCGCCGTACCAGCGACCGTCGAGGTTCTCACCGACCCGGCCGGAGCGCCCGACGTTGTCCGGCGGCAGCCCGCCGTTGGCCCTCGCCCGGTCGATCCACGCCTCGACGTAGTCCAGCACCCAGCGGCGGTACCGGGGCTCACCGGTGACCAGGTGGGCGAGGGTCACCAGGCCGGTGGCGGTGAGGTTGACCGCGGTGTCGCCGGGCAGCATCCGCCGGTTCATCGCCTCACCCATGCGGCGGGCGTTGGCCGGGTCCTTGAGGTCCTCGAACCGGGCGATGCCGGGCAGGTCCCGGTAGGGCAGCCCGTACGGCTCGTGCCGCGCGGTCCACTCGTACAGCGCGAGGTCGTCGGTGAACGGGTAGGAGAACCGGTACGGGGCCAGTCGCGGGCCGCCGCTGCCGGTGTGCCCGGCCGTGATCGTTCGCGTCGCCGGGTCGTAGTTGCCGCGGGCCGGGTCGGCGTACAGGTCGGCGAAGCGGGCCACCCGCTCCCGCCACCCGGCGGGGTCGGCCAGGGCCAGCTGGTACAGCAGGGCGTTGCCCTCGCCCTGGTGGAACCAGTCGTAGCCGCGCTCGTACTCGTCGAGGATCTGGCCGTACCGGGTGAACTGGCCGGTCACCCCGTGCCAGCCCTGCGCGGCCAGCGACAGCAGCCGCCGCGGCCCGCCCAGCGTGTAGGCCAGTGGCCAGTTCAGGAAGCTCTCGTAGCCGTCGTCGGCGCCGTCGCGGCCCGGGAACTCGGCTCGCCAGTGGAGACTCCCGTCGGTGGCCACGTACCGATCCCAGAACAGCTGGGACGCGTCGGCGAGCCGGTCGAGCAGGGCCCGCTGCCGCAGCGCCCAGCCTGGCGGCTCGTCCATCGGGGCACCGATATCGGGCGCTTCTACCTGAGTCACCAAATCCTCGATCCTCGATCCTCGACGAAATCCGAAACCAACCTTGCGCCGGGCGCGTGGAGCGTGTCAAGCTCCCGTCATCTCACGTAAATCCTCGACGATCTGAGGAGTGGCAGTGGCGAGTACGGATGCCTCCGGCGGCGGGCAGGTACCGCTGGCAGGCCGGCAGAAGTTGCCCGACGCCGTGTACGACTGGCTGAAGGCGCAGATCATGGACGGTGAGCTGCCGCCCAGCGCGCGGGTCAACCTGGACGAGATCGCCCGTCGGCTGTCGGTGTCCCAGTCGCCGGTGCGGGAGGCGTTGGCCCGTCTGGCCGCGGAGGGGCTGGTCGTGCACGAACCGTACCGCGGCTACTCGACCACGCCGCTGATGAGCCGGGGCCAGTTCGAGGAACTGTTCGACTTCCGGCTGCTGATCGAGCCGTGGGCGGCGGGACGGGCGGCGGAGCGCTGCTCGGCCGCGGACGCGGCGGCGCTCGAGGCCGAGCTGGCCACCTGCGTCGAGGTGGCGGCGGGCAGCAGCTTCAGCGCGTACGGCGGGGTGATCGCCCACGACGGGCGGTTCCACGACCTCATCCTGGGGCTGGCCGGCAACGGCCACCTGCGCCAGGCCCTGTCGCACTCCCACTTCCCGCTGCACATGCATCGGCTGCACTACAAGAAGAGCATCGGCGCGTCCGCGTTCGCCGAGCACCAGCGGATCACCACCGCGATCGCGCAGCGCGACCCGGACTGGGCCGCGGCCGCGATGCGCCGGCACCTGGAAGGCACCCGCAACCGGTGGCTGCCGGTGTTCGACGAGTGGGGCGGCGCGGGCATCGTCGACGCGGATCCCGCGGGCGCGCACGCCGCCAGCGCGGATCCCGTCGACGCGGCGGCCGGCGGCGCGGCGGCCGGCGGCGCCGAGGCCGACCGGTGACGCCCCGCCGGTTCACGCCCCTTGGCCGGGTGCTGTGCGTGGACGAGTTCCACACCGGCCTGGACGGCTGGTGCGCCCTGATCGGCAACCACCGTGGCGACACGACTCAGGTGCAGGACCGGATGGCCGACCTGCGCCCGCCGCACCTGAGCACCCTGCCGTTCTTCGACATCGGTTCGCACGGCAGCGGGTTCGGGGGGTACGCGATGAAGCTGATGACCCGGCCGCGCGCCGGCAGCTGCGCGATGGCCATCAAGCGGCTCACCTCGGTCGCGGACACCACCATCCGGTTCGAGTGCTACCTGGCCTACAAGTCCGACCCGGCCGCGTCCACACCCGCGGGAGCCGACGACGAGTGGGACGGCAACGCCGACCCCGGTGAGGCGGCGTTCGGTGAGTTCGTGCTGTCCAACGACATCGTCAGCCTGGAGCGAGGCACCCGGGCCCACTGCGCGATCCGGTACGCCAACACCCACCACGACGGGAGTCTGGTACAGCGCTGGGAGTACAAGACCTCGCTGCAGCCCACCACGAAGATGGTCCGTGCCGGCCTGGCACCCGAGAACGGGCCGTTCCACACCGTCCACGGCGACGACTGGCGACCGCTGCCCGGCGGGGCAGAGCAGCGGCTGTGCTACAACGAAACCGCCACGAAGGTCAACTGGCACTACCTCGGGTGGACCTTCTCCAGCCGAACCATGCGCAACGTCAGCCTCCAGGTCAACGACAGAATCTGGGATCTGTCCGAGGTGGCCGTGCCCACCTATCCCGACAGCTACACCGGTCTGCGCGGGCTGCTCAACTTCCTCGTCGACGTGCGGACCACGACCAATTCCCGCAACACTCTCTACCTCGATTCCTGCTGCATCTCCGCGGACTGGTGAGCACACCCATGGTGATTTGCTGGGAGCGCCAATGGTCGATCGACACCGGTGCGGTGACCGAGCCGCTGGAGTGCGGCTGGTCAACCGCCAGCACCTGGTGGTTGGAAATACGTGACGCACCCGAGCCGACACCGGTGCGCCTGGTGGTGGAGGCGTCCCCGCACGGGCGCAGCTGGCACCCGGTCACCGAGTACGAACAGCCGATCCAGGCCGGGCAGCTGATCCTCCTGGACCAGGTACCCGCCCACCCGTACCTGCGCATCCGCTGCGCGAGCGGGGTACCGGGAGCCAGCGGCACGGTCTTCGTGTCGTTCGCGCCCGTCGCCCAGTAGCGCCCGCGCTCAGACCACCAACGGCGCCTCCGGCCGGAGGGCGCCGCTCGTTGAACGCTGCCCAGAAGGGGGCATCGTGTCACCTGGAATCTCCCGGCGCGACCTGCTGCGCGACGTGGGCCTGGCCGCTGTGGCGGCCGGCGCGGTCGGCATCATCCCGTCCCAGGCCGCGCAGGCACACGCCGGCGCCACCACCTTCTACGTCGCCGTGGGCGGCAACGACGCGTGGAGCGGCCACCTCGCCGATCCCAACGGCCACGGCACCGACGGCCCGTTCGCAACCCTGGCCCGGGCCCGCGACGCGGTACGCGCTCTCAAATCCGGCGGCCCGTTGACCGGGCCGGTCGACATCGTCATCCGGCGGGGCACCTACTACCTGAACGAGACCCTGGAGCTGACCCCGGACGACTCCGGCACCCAGCGGTGCCCCGTCACCTGGCGCGCGGCCGACGGCGAGCACGTCACCATCAGCGGCGGGCGCCCCATCACCGGGACCTGGAGCGCCGAGGCGGACGGGGTGTACTCCACCACCATCGCCAACCCGTGGGCGTTTCGTACCCTGTTCGTCGACGGCCGGCGCGCCACGCTGGCCCGCTACCCCAACCCCGACCCGGACAACCCCGGCGCCGGCTACCTCTACAACGGTGGCCAGAACCCGAACCTGATCCTCGCCGGGCTCGCCCAGGGCGGCGACTACGTCACCTACCGGCTCACCGTCGCCGCGGCCGGCGACTACGACCTGTGGCTCGGCTGGGCCACCACCGAGACCGCGATGCAGCAGTACCTCACGCTGGCCGTGGACGGCCAGCCCGCCATACCCCTGAGCCCGATCACCGCCAGCGGCGGTTTTCGCACCGTCGCCTACAGCAGGGCGACCGCGGGACTCAGCCTGTCCGCCGGTACCCACCAGATCCGTCTGAACAACGTCAGCCCGCCCGGCGAGGACCACCGCGCGCACCTCGACGCGCTCGTGCTCACCACCGACCCGGCCTTCGCCCCCACCGGCGCCCAACTGCCCCCACCGGCCCCCGGCGAGCAGCGCGTGATCGTGCAGGCCGAGGACGACACCGTCCGGATCGCCGGCTACAGCTCGATCCGGTTCCAGAAATTCTCGGTGACCGACACCCCGTCCAGCCTCACCACGCTGTACCCCGACCCGAGCCGGGTCAAGCCGAGTTGGAAGGACGACCCGCAGGCGCTGGTCGACGTCGTGTCGGTGCTGCAGTACTTCAACGAGCAGTGCCCGATCAGCGACATCGACGCCACCACCGGCGCCATCACGGTCACCCGGACCAACACCGAGGCCTTCCAGACCTCCAACTACTTCTTCGTCTCCGGGGTGCGCGCTGAACTCGACACCCCGGGGGAGTTCTATCTCGACCCGACCACCGGCCGGCTCGACTACCTGCCGCTGCCCGGCCAGGACCCGTCGACCAGCGTGTTCCTCGCCCCCCGCCTGGACCGCCTGGTCAACCTGACCGGCGACGCCACCGGCACCGCCCGGGTGCAGTGGGTGCGGTTCCACGGGCTGACGTTCAGCCACACCACGGCCGCCCGGGACTACCCGTCGTACCGGTCGCCCACCGACGCCGCTATCCAGCTCGACTGCGCGTGGCACTGCACCATCGACCGCTGCCACATCACCGCGGTCGACGGGTACGGCATCTGGCTGCACCTGGACAGCTGCCAGAACACCATCAGCGACAACGAAATCGATGACACCGGTGTCGGCGGGGTGCTGCTGAGCGCCGCGTCGCTGGACTACGGCATCGTCTACGACCCCCGGCCCGAGGTGGCCAACTACGCCCCGCTGCGCAACAGCTTCGTGCGCAACCACATCCACCACGGCGGCATGGTCCGGGTGGTGGCCGCCGGGTTCAATCTGGGCAGCCGGCCGGAGTCCACCGCCCTGTCGGCGGGCAACCTCATCGCCTTCAACCACGTCCACGACATGCCGCGTCAGGGGGTGTTCGCGTTCCGCAACCAGGGCGGGAACATCATCGCGTACAACAACCTCCATGACCTGGTCACGGCTACCGCGGACGCGGGTGCCATCAACTTCGCGGTGATGACCAACCTCGCCGCCGCCAACCTGGTCCGTAACAACGTGGTGGACCACGTGCCCGGCCTGTTCCGCTTCGGCGAGGCGAACATCAACCCCTACGGCTTCGGTCTGTACATCGACCAGAACACCAGCAACTCCTGGTCGGAGAACAACCTCGTGACCGGCGCCAGTTACTCGATGTTCGTTGACGGCGGCGCCCACAACGTCCTGTTCAACAGCATCGCCGCCGACCCCGGCCAGCTGTGGTACGCCGACGTCGCCGGCATTCTGCGGGACAACCGCAGCATCCGCAACGTCGTCGCGAACACCACCACCGGCGTGCCGAGCGCGGCCGGCGCCGACAGCTACTTCCTGTCCGCCGCGGCGCCGTTCGCCAGCGTGCTCGCCGCCACCCCGTCCCTGATCGTGGCCAGCGACCTCAACGTCCTGTGGAACGCCGGGCCGAACGTCGTGGTGGAGCCGCAGAAGACGCTGGCCGCGTGGCGGGCCCGCGGCGAGGATCCGCACTCCCTGGCGGCGGATCCGAAGTTCCGCGCCCCGGCGGCCGGCGACTACCGGCTGCGGCCCACCTCGCCCGCGCTGCGGCTGGGCATGCGCCCGGTCGACCACGCCAATGTCGGCCCGACCACCGCCGGCGCACCCGCGTTCGACATCACCAGCATGGCCGCCGTGCACGTCGAGGCCGCCGCGACCCGGTCGGCGGACGGGCGCACCGCCACCTACACGCCGCAGGTGAGCGCCGCCGGCCTGTACCGCGCCTATGCCCGGCGGACCAGCCAGGCGATCGCCCCGCAGAAGCTCGCCATCCTGGTCGACGCCGCGGACGGCCAGAACCGTTCCGTCTACAGCGACTGGGCCGGCCCGGGTCACAACCCCGATCCCCTGTACGGCATCTACCTCGGCACCTACCGGCTCGACGCGGGCGGCGCCGCCACCGTCACCTTCTTCCAGCCCGGCGCCGCCACCCCCGACCTGCCCACCAGCGTGCAGTTCATCCGGGTGGCGCGGCTGGCCAACTCCGCCGGGGGTGTGCTGTGGCACCTCACCGCCGCGGCCAGGTCGACCAGGATGGCCGCCGGCCAGACCACCACGCTGTCACACCGCGCCCTCGCCGGTGACGGCACGTCCATCGGCCTGCCCGGGGCCACCGTCCGCTACGCCAGCGACGCGCCGGCGGTCGCGAGCGTCGACCGCAACGGCCGCGTCACCGCCCGCGGCGACGGCGTGGCCCACCTCACGGTCACCGCGACCCTGCACGGCATCACCGTGACCGCCGACCCGGTCACGGTCATCGTCGGTAGCATTCTCTGGGAGGCGACCCTGACCGCCGAGCGCGGCCTGCTCGCCCCGGGCGACACCGGCCAGCTCACCGTCGCGGGCCGCACCGACGACGGCGGTGCCGCCGACCTGTCGGGCGCCACCGTCACGTACACCAGCAGCGACTCCGAGGTACTCACGGTCGACACCGCCGGCCTGGTCAGCGCGCACGCGGTCGGCACCGCAACCGTCTCGGCGAGCGTGACCCTGGCCAACGTCACCCTCGACGCCGCACTGACTCTGTCCGTGGCCACCTCCACCACACCCGCACTTTGGTACACCTTCGACGAGTCCACCACCGGCAACACCGACGCCCTCGACCAGGGCGGCGCACCCGCGGCCGGCGGCACCTTCCACGGCGCCGCCACCCGCACCGCCACCACACCCGGCGCCGGCTCCCGCGCCGCACTGGACCTGACCGTGGCCGGCAACAACTACGTCGCCGTGTCCGCCAGCAAACTCGACGCGCTGTCGCCGTTCAGCCTCACCCTCTGGACGACCCTGCGGGGCGACCCGGCCACCTTCGACCGTTTCATCAGCAAGGGCACCAGCTTCGACTGGCAGATCACCGGCGGCACCGCCGGCGCCGTGGAATCGACGCTCAGCCTCGGTGCCGCCACCGTGCGCATCCCCACCTTCGACGCCAGCGACTGGCAGTTCTTCGCCTTCGTCGCTGGTAGTACCGGCCTGACCGTGTACCGGGCAACCGTCGACGCCGCGGTTCAGGCCGTGGCCACGCTGCCCAGCGCTGTCGGGCTACCCGCCGGCGAGGCGCAGGAGCTGCGCATCGGCGGCACCAGCCGGGCTGCCAGTACCGACCGCACACCCCCGGCCTACCTCGACGACCTCCGCGTCTATCCCGTGGTGCTTCCCGTCGCGGAGCTGGAGCGGATCAGAACTCAACTGCTCACACCCTGACCGTCCGGAGAAGACGAATGTCCTTTAAACACCGACGCCTCGCCGCCACGGTGAGTGCTCTGGCCCTGACCCTGGCAGTCGCCAGCTGCGGCGGCAACACCACCGGCAGCGGCGGCGGCAGCGATACCCTCACCTTCCTCGTCGCCACCAGCAACCCCGGGCAGCTGAAAATCCTCAACGACATCGCGGCCGCCTACCCGCAGACCAACACGAAGATCAAGAGCGTGAAGGTGCAGACCCTGGGCGCGTCCGACGAACGCACGCTGTTGCTGACCGAGCTGGCCACCCGTACCGCGCCGGACGTGGTCTGGGCCGGCGCCGGTCTGGCCACCGAGTTCATGGACAACGGCCTGCTGGCCGATTTGAAACCCACGCTGCGCAAGGACAGCGGGTACGACTTCGCCGACCTGGAGCCCAACCTGCTCAAGGCGTGGAGCCGCGGCGACAAGCTCTATGGGATACCGTTCTCCAGCAGCACCGAGGGCGTCTACTACAACGCCGACATGTTCGCCAAGGCCGGGGTGCCCACACCCACGCAGATGATCAGCAACGGCACGTGGACCTGGGAGAACTTCCGCGCGGCGCTCAAGACCGTGGCGCAGAAGAACAAGGTGTCGGGCTTCTACATCCCCGGGTTCGACACGTTCGACAACCCCACCGCGGCGTTCCCGCTGTGGTACGCCTACGGCGCCTCGCCGTGGAGCACCGACGGAACCCAGTGCGGCTACACCGACCCCAAGATGGTGGCGGCCATGCAGCTCATCCACGACATGGCCTACGTGGACCACTCATACCCGGTCAAGGGCCAGACCGCCGACTTCGCCTCCGGCAGCTCGGCCGCCACCCTCGCGTACATCAGCACCGCCGGCAACCTCGTCGACGCGAAGTTCAAGTGGGACTTCGTGCCCACGCCGGCCGGCCCCGCCGGTGCCAGGCCGGGCATGGGACAGTCCGGCTGGGTCGTGTTCAAGAACAGTCAGAACGTCGATGCCGCCGCGGACTTCGTCAAGTTCCTCACCAACAAGACCAACTCCGCGAAGATGGCCGCGTTCTTCCCGCCGGACCGGGCCAGCCTGCTCACCGGTGCGTCCCTGAAGCAGGCCAATCCCTACCTGACGGAGCAGCAACTGGACAATGTGGTGGTCAAGGGTGCGACCACGGCCACCGTGGAGCCGGTCCAGAAGAACTCCAACGCCATCTTCGCCGCGCTCAAGCCGATCATGGACGGCTTCTGGCAGCCCCAGGCCAACGTCGCCGCCGTGATGCAGAAGGCGTGTACGGCGATGCAGCCCCTGTTGACGGCCAAGTGACCGGGCCATGACGAGCTCACCCCATGGTGTCGCTCCGGCGGGTACCCGCCCGCCGGAGCGCCACCCCGGCAGCGGTACCGGCCGGGGCCCGCACCCATCCGCCCGGACAGCGCCCACCCGTGCCACAGCCCGCCGGGGACACCGCCGCGACTGGTTCGCCGGGTATGCCATGCTGACCCCGCAGCTTCTCGGTTTCGCCGCGTTCGGGCTGGTCCCGATCCTGCAGACCATGTGGTTGAGCCTGCAGCAGATCAACCCCTACACCGGGGACAGCCGCTACGTCGGGATCGCCAACTACCGGCGCTTCGCCACCGACCCGGGCATGCCCGAGGTGCTGCGCACCACCGGCATCTACGTCGCGGGCATCACCGTGCTCGGTCTGTCCCTCGCCCTGGCCCTGGCCGTCCTGGTCAACCATCGGCTACCCGGCATCCAGGTCTTCCGGACGATCTTCTTCCTCCCGGCGCTGGTCACCCTGGCCGCGTGGACCCTGGTGTGGCGGTTCGTGCTGCAGCCGCAGGGTCTGCTCGACCAGATCTCCGGCGCCGTCGGCCTGGGCAGCCCGGACTGGCTCAACACCAAGGGCCTCGCCCTGGCCAGCGTCATCGTGCTGCAGGTGCTCAAGGGCGTCGGTATCAACATGGTCATCCTGCTGGCCGCGCTGCAGGCCGTGCCGACCGATCTCAAGGAGGCCGCGTACGTCGAGGGAGCCAGCCGGCGGCGCATCTTCTGGCACGTCACCCTGCCCAGTATTTCGCCGCAGGTGTTCATGGTCGGTGTGCTGCTGCTGGTCGGCTCGTTCCAGGTCTTCGAGCAGATCCTCTTGTTGACCGGCGGCGGGCCCGGACGCTCGACCACCGTGCTGTCCTACTACGTCTACCAGCAGGCGTTCCAGTACTCCGACCAGGGCTACGCCAGCGCCCTGGCCACCATCCTGTTCCTGCTCATCATGCTGCTGACCGCGATTGTCTGGCTCAGCCGGAGGCGACTGGTGTTCTATGAAAGCAAGTAGCGCCGTCGAGCGCCGATCCGCCGCCGCCACCGCGGCCCGCTACGTCGCCCTGGTCGCGTGCGCCGTGGTGTTCCTCGGCCCGCTGGCCTGGTTGCTCAGCATGTCGCTGCGCACGGCCGCCGCGGCGCTCGGACGGCAGTGGATCCCCAACCCCGTGCGGTGGGCCAACTACGCCGTCGTGTTCTCCTTCCAACCGTTCGCCAACCAGCTGCTCAACAGTGCCTACATCATGGCCCTGGTCTGCCTGGGCACCCTGGTCGTGTCCAGCCTGGCCGGGTTCGCGCTGGCCCGCATCAACTTCCCTGGACGCGGGGCCATCCTGATCCTCGTGCTCAGTTCGCTGTTCATCCCGGCCGAGACGACCATCATCCCGCTCTACCGCGACGTCATCGCACTGCATTGGACCGACACCCACATCCCGCTCATCCTGTTCCCCATCTGCGGCACGGTCGGGGTCGTCGGGACCTTCGTGATGCGCCAGGCGTTCCTCACGCTGCCGCAGGAGGTCATCGAGGCCGCCCGGGTGGACGGGGCGAGTTGGCCCCGCATCCTGATCAGGATCGCGCTGCCGATGGTGCGCCCGTCGCTGGCCGCCGTCGTCGTGCTGACCGCGCTGTCCAGCTGGAACCAGTACCTGCAACCGCTGGTCTTCCTCCGGTCGCGGCAGCACTTCACCGTGCCGCTCGGACTGTCCCAGTACAGCGACCAGTACACCGGCCCGATGTACAACATCCAGGCCGCGGCGACCACGCTGTCCATCCTGCCGGTCATCGCGATCTTCTTGCTCGCGCAGCGCCAGTTCATCGCCGGCCTCACCGAAGGCAGCGTCAAGGCATGAGCCCTCTCGAACAGCTGGCCGTTGACCGCGACCGCGCCAACATCCCCCTTCCGCGTTTCGGTATCGGCCTGGCGCCGGCGGGCAAGCTGCCCGAGGCGGCTGAGGCTCAGGCGCGCGGTGTTGTCCGGGAGGCCCTCGCCCGCGGCGTCACGCTGTTGGACACCGCGCCGAGGTACGGCAACGGACGGTCCGAACGCCGCCTCGCCGCCGTACTCCGCGAACAACCACTGCCCCCCGGCAGCATCATCGCCACCAAGGCCGGCCACCTCGCCACCGCCGACGGGCCGGTCGCCGACTTCACCCGCGCCGGAATACGCCGCGGCGTCGAGGACAGCCTCGGGCGGCTCGGCGTCGACCACATCGACCTGCTGCACCTGCACGACCCGGACGACGCGCACGCGCTCGCGATTGCCGAGGCCCTACCGGCCATGCGGGACCTGCGCGCCGCCGGAGTCGTCCGGGCGATCGGAGTGGCGATGAACCATCCGCACCCGCTGGCCCGGTTCGTGCGGGAGACCGACGTCGATTGCGTCCTGCTCGCCGGCCGCTACACCCTGCTGGATCAGACCGGGCTCAAGGAGCTCCTGCCGCTATGCCAGAGTCGGCGGGTACCAGTGATCGCCGCCGGTGTCTTCAACTCCGGGATCCTCGCCGATCCGGTACCCGGCGCACCCTACGACTACCGGCCGGCCGCACCGGAGCTGCTGGCGCGCTCCCGCGCCATCCAGGCTCTGTGCGAACAACACGGCGTGCCCCTGGCCGCCGCGGCGATGCGGTTTCCGCTCGGTCACCCCGCGATCGCCACGGTCCTGGTCGGTGCCGACAGCGCCGCACAGGTCCGCGACAATCTGCGTTTGTTCCACCACCCGGTACCGGACGAGCTATGGGTTGACCTCGCACGCCACCGGTTGGTTGCGCCGGTCGGCGACCTGGGCCTCCGGACGGCATAGGACGCCCAGCCATCGCAGTTGGGCGTCCTCGGCGTCTGAGCAGCGGCGGTAACGGTTTCCGGCCGGCCGGCCGGCACCGCGCCGTCCGCGGCCGCCGTCGACCGACTCGAGAACCTACAAGGATGTGATGCCGCGTCCAGCTCTACCTGGCCAACGTCGACGGGCGCCGTGCGGCTCGCCACGTAGGTCCGGACGGTCGGGCTGCGAATCGTCCAGATCTACCTGGCGGATGCCGTGCCCGTCGGGCGTGTCGGGCGTCGGGAGGTCAGGCGTCGGGTGCGGGAGGGCGCACGGCGCAGGCCGGGGTACCGCCGGGCAGCCGGTGCCGGTTCGCGGCGATGATCCGGTACACCGCGGCGGCCACCGGGCGCACCGGCCGGGCGTCGCACAGCCGGCCCAGCAGCCGCAGCGCCGCGACGGGCTGGTCGCGCAGCAGCGCGGCGAACGCGCGGGCACCGGCCAGCCGGGTACCGTCGGCGGCCACCCACTGCACCGCCGCGTCCGCCTCGGCCCGGGTCAGCCCGAGGGCGGCCAGATCGAGCATCTGCCACGCTCGCGCCGCCGGGAAGGTGGGCAGGGCTCCGCGTAGCCACTGCACGCTGCTGGTACAGAAGCCGCAGTCCCCGTCGTAGACGAGGATCGGCGATGTGCGCTCGGGCATGGACGTGTCCCTCCAAGAATCGTCAGTCGGTGGATAGCGCGCCGGGCAGCGCCGCGACCAGCCGGGCCACGGCCTGCTCCAGGGCGGCCCCGGTGAGGTGGCCGTGCCCGACGACCAGCGCCGGGGGTATCGGGGCGGGGGAGAAGTGGTACGGCGCCAGGGTTCCGACCCGTACCCCACGCGCCCGCAGCCGCGCCGCGACCAGTTCCGCGTGGCGGCCGGGCAGCGGCAGCAGCGCCACCCCGTGCGCCCCGGCGACCCGGTACCCGACGCGACCCAGCGCCGAGCGGACCAGATGCCCGCCGTCCTGGTGGTCGCGTCCGCGCCGGTGCATCGCTCGGTCCACGGTACCGTCGTGCAGCAGCCGCGCCATGGCCAGCTGCGATACGTGCGGCGGCTGCCCGGAGCGCTCCGCCAGGTGCCGGCCCAGCGCACCGGTCAGCCACCGGGGTACCACCACGAAGCCGATGCCCAGCGCCGGCGAAAGTGCCTCGCCGAAGCCGCCGACCAGGACGGAGGTCTCGGGCGCGGCCAACGACAGCAGCCGGGGCAGCCGCTGCGCCGCGGGGGGCAGCAGACCGTCGCAGGCCACCTCGACGATCCACGTGCCGGGCCGGGACGCCGCCACGCGCCGGCGTTCGGCGGACAGCACGGCGCCGGACGGTACCCCGGAGTCGGGGCACAGCACCAGTGCGCGGCACCGGTCCGGTACCCGCTCGACCCGGGCCCCCTCTCCGTGGACCGGTACCGCGACCGGGCGCGAGCCGCCCCCCTCGGCGGCCCGCCACAGGGGCGGCGCGATCGGCTCCTCGACGGCCACGTCCCCGCCGGACAGGCCGAGCACGGCGAGCACGGCGCGCAACCCGGCCGCGGTACCGGTGGTGGCCACCACCTCCCGGCCGGCCAACGAGACTCCGTGGGTGCGTCGCACGAATCCGGCCACGGCCTGGCGCAGTTCGGGCAGGCCGAGCGGCGGCGGCGCGCCGGTGGGCGGCGGCCGGAAGCTGGCCCACCGCCAGGCGGCGCGCCAAGCGGCCATCGGCAGCGATGCGCCGCCGACCTGGCCGGGCAGCAGGTCGACGCCCCCGTCCCCGCCGGCCCGGCCGCCCCCGTGCCTCGCCCCAAGGACCGCGCAGGGCGCACCGGATGCGCCGGACCGCGCACCAACGGCGTCGCAGCGCGCGCCGGCGTCGCCGGGTAGCCGCGCCGGTACCGTCACGTACGTGCCCGAGCCCGGACGGCTGGCCGCGTACCCGGACTGGAACAGCAGCTCGTACGCCTCCATCGGAACTCCCCGGGAGACGCCGAGCAGTGCGGCGAGGGTACGGGTCGAGGGCATCCGGGTACCCGCCGCGAGCACGCCCGCGTCCACCGCCGAGCAGACCTGCTCGGCGAGCTGCTGCCACAGCGGCCGGGTCAGCTGCCGGTCGAGGGACACGGGGAACATCAGAGGCTGTCGGTAGCGCATGGCCCAGGTGTACGGGGCGGCGGCTGTCGCCGGGTTGCCGACTAGTTGCGGACTTCATGTCGACCGTGTGGATACTGTGCTCGCAGTCCGATCGAGGGGAGTTGGTGGTGCGGCACAGCCGGACCATGCCCACGCCCGCCGCGGCCACACGCGGGCAGCTCGCAGCGCCGCCGCCCGGCCCGGTCGAGGTCCTGGTGCTCGGCCCGATCGAGGTGGTCGGCCCGGCCGGCCCCGCGGTCCTGTCCGGTACTCGACAGCGTGCCCTGCTCGGCCTGCTGGCCATGCACGCGCCGATGCTGGTGCCGCGCTCGCGGCTGATCGACGCGCTGTGGGGCGAACAGCCGCCGCGTACCGCCGTCAAGACGCTGCACAGCCACATCGCCCGGGTGCGCCAGGCGCTGGAGGACTGCGCACCGCCCGGCGTGCTGGTCACCAGGGACCCCGGTTACCTGCTCGCGGTGGAGCCGGCCGCGGTCGACGCCCGGCGCTTCGAGCAGGGGCTGCGCAGCGCCCAGCGAGACCTCGCCGAGGACGCCCCGGACCGCGCCGCGGCCACCCTGCGCGCCCACCTGGCCTTGTGGCGCGGCGACGCGTTCGCCGACGTGCAACCGCTGGGCTGGGCCGCGGCCGAGGTCGACCGGCTGCACGAGCAGCGGCTGAGCGCGCACGCCGAGCTGTGGGAGGCGGAACTGCGGCTGGGCCGGCACGTGGCCGCGGTCGGCGAGCTGGAGCGGCTGCTGGTCAGCTACCCGATGCGCGAGCGGCTGGTCGGCCTGCTCATGCTCGCCCTGTACCGGTGCGGGCGGCACGCCGACGCGCTGGAGGCGTACCGGCGGCTGCGAGCGCGCCTCGCCGAGGAACTGGGTGCCGACCCCGGGCCGGACATCCAGCGGCTGCACGTTCAGATGCTGCGCCGCGACCCGTCCCTGCAACCGCCGGCACCGCCGCACCCGCACCTGACCCAGGCGCAGCACAACCCAGGGGCGCGAAACCTGGAGGCGTCGCAGCAGCGTCCGGCGCTCAGCACGCCCGTGCCGGTACCGGCGCAGCTGCCCGCCCCGGCCGGACACTTCGTCGGGCGGAGCACCGCGCTGGCCGAGCTTGACCGGGTGCTGGACGGCGGTGAGCGGCCGGGCGTCGTGGTGGTCTGCGGACCCGGCGGCATCGGCAAGACGGCGCTGTCGGTGCAGTGGGCACACGCCGCCGCCGACCGGTTCCCGCACGGCCAGATCTTCCTGGATCTGCGCGGCGACGGTCCGGCGGCGATGACCGTAGCCGAGGCCATGGCGCACGTGTTGACCAGTCTCGGCGTGCCGGCGTCCCGGATCCCGGCGCAGCCGTCCGGGCTGTACCGTTCGCTGCTGCACGGGCGGCGGGTGCTGATCGTGGCGGACAACGCCGGTAGCGCCGCGCAGGTGTTGCCGCTGGTGCCGGCCGGCCCGGGGGCGCTGCTGCTGGTCACTGCCCGCAGCCGGCTCGCCGCGCTGGCCACCCACCACAGCGTGGACGTGGTCGTTGTCCAGGCACTGGAGCACCACGAATCGGTCACGCTGCTGCGCCGGCTGCTGGGCGTCGCACGGGTCGACGGCGAATCCACGCGCGCCGCCGACCTGGTCGAGCTGTGCGGCCGGATGCCCCTGGCGCTGCGCATCGCGGCGGCCAAGCTGGCCGCCCGCCCGCTGCGCCCGATCGGCGACCTGACCGAGGAACTGGCCGGCGACAACGTGCTCGACGGGCTGGCCATCGACGCCGACTCGGGCGTGCGGGCCGTGTTCGCCAGCGCCTACCGGGTGCTGAGCCCGCCGGCCGCCCGGGTCTTCCGGCTGCTCGGGCTGCACCCCGGGCCGACCTTCACCACCCACCTCGCCGCGGCCGCGACCGCGTTGACGCAGGCCGAGGCCGCACGCGCGCTGGACGAGCTGGCGGCCGCGCACCTGCTGGTCGAGGTGACCAGCGGGAGGTACCGGTTCCACGACCTGATCGGGGTCTACGCCGCCGAGTGCGCGCAGCGGGAGGAGCCGCACGCGGCCCGTGACGAGACGGTGGCGCGGGGGCTGGACTGGTACCTGGGCGTGGCCGACGCGGCGAACCGGATCATTGATCAGGGTCGCGACCGGGTGGTCGCCGCGCCTCGGTACCTGCCGCAGCGGCTGCCGTTCACCGCCGACGTCCAGCAGGCGCTCGCCTTCCTCGACAGCGAACGCGCCAACCTGCTGCCGGTCGTGCGCTACGCCGCCCAGCACGGCCACCTGACCACCGCGTGGCAGCTGACTTACCTGCTGACCGGCTTCTTCGACTCGCGCGGGCACTGGACACAGCGGGTGGAAATCTGCCGTTGGGGGGTACGCGCCGCCCACGGCCAGGGCGACGAGGGGCTGATGCGCAGCGGGCTCGGCGTGGCGTACATCATGACCCGGCGCTTCGACGAGGCCCTCGACGAACTGCACCAGGCGCTGGAGCTGATGCGCAAGCACGGCGACCAGCGCGGCGAGGCGCACGTGTACAACAACATCGCGGTGGCCTACGCGGGCATGCGCCGCTTCGACGAGGCGATCGAGGCCTACCACGAGGCGCTGACCCGCCACGCCGTGCAAGACCGGTCGCTGGGTGTCGCGCTGGCGCTGAACAACCTCGGCGATGCGTACGTGCGGATGGGCCGCCCCGACCTGAGCCTGGAGTACCTCGACCGGGCCCTGGCGGCCACCCGCGAGATCCGCAACGCCCGGCTGGAGGCGGCCACGCTCAGCGGGCTGGGCCAGGCGCACCTGCGAAGCGGCGACCTGGACCCGGCGCTGACCCGGCTCGGCGAGGCCCTGGCGATCCGTGAGCAGACCGGGGACCGGCACTACGCGGCCGAGACGTTGAACAACCTGGGTCGGTGCCACCTGGCCCGCGGCGACCAGCGGGCCGCCCTCACCCACCTGCGCCGCGCCCTGCAGCTCAGCCAGGAGATCGCCGACCAGCACCTGGAGGCGCTCATCCTGGACACCATCGGCCGCGCGTACCTCGACGGCGGCGACCTCACCGCGGCCCGCAGCTACCTCAAACTCGCCCTCGCGCTGCGCATCCGCACCCCGGACGCGTACGAGACCGCCAACGTGCACCGCGACCTGGGCGACCTGCAGGAGCGGGCCGGCAACCCGCACGAGGCGCGCTCGCACCGGGAGCAGGCGGTCGACCTGTACCGCAAGGCCAACGCGTCCGCCGAGGCGGACGCGTTGGCCTTGCGCCAGCACCCCGCTACTTCCGCGCAGGCGTCTTGCCCGGCTGACCGGCCGCGATGGTGACGGTGGCCGCGGTGCGCAGCAGTCTGCCCTGCGACGGCCTGGACAGCTCGACCAGCAACGTCCGGTCCCGGTCCAGCGGCTTGCCGACAGTCAGCTCGATGACGCCGCTACCCACCTGGCTGCCCTTCGGCACCGTCACCAGAGCGTCCTTGACCGGCGTGTAGTCGACTCCCGCCACGGCGCTACGGTCGACGGTCGTGTAGTGCACCACCACGTCGTCCTCGGCGATCCAGCCGATGAACACCGGGACCGTGCAGCGGTACGGTGGCACTTCCCAGCAGATCGCGTCGTTCACCGTCATGCAGTCGCGGCACAGGCTCACCGTCGGTGCCGGCGTGGTCGGCGCCGCCGCGGGCATGAGCCCCGTCCCGCTCGCCCCCGCTGGCCCCGCACCCAACCCGAACACCATCGCCACCATCGCCGCCAGGACCACCCCGGCGACGCCCAACCGCCGCGACATCGTCATGTCACCGTCTCCTCTCCCCGAATCTGTGTCCACGGTAGGAACCGGCGGTTGTGGAACGGTTGTGGCGCTCAACCAGGCCACTGTGCCGGGCGAAGTGGGCCCGAACTGGTCCTGTCGAGCGGCGCGATCCCATCGCAGTCTCGTCTACGAACCGGGCGGCGCGCCCGGTCGGGAGGACGAGGAGACCCTCGGAATGAAAGTGCATAAGGCGTTTCGTGGACGGCGCCGCTGGGCCACCGTACTGGTGGCGGGGGCGCTGGCCGGTGCCGCGGTGGTGACGCAGAGCCAGGCCGCCTCGGCGGCGAGCAAGGTTCCGGTGTTCAGCGCGGCCCAACTGTCCGACGCGCTGATGTTCAAGGACGGCCCGGCGGCGCCGTACCTGGCCTCGCTGCAACGTGATCCGGTGAAGTGGACCGACGCGCAGCGTCAGGCGGAACGGACCCTCGACGCCGCGATCAGCAAGGACCCGAAGTGGTCGGCGTCGTTCGCGGCGCGCATCCAGAGCGGCGATCCCAACCAGGTGCGCTCCGCGCTCAACGACCTGGCGGTGATGGCCCGTGGCGTGCTGGACAAGCTGTTCGGCCCCGACGCCATCGACCGGGCGGCCAGCCTGCTGCACGACGGAATCGGAAACGAGCTGGTCGAAAACTTCGACAACTTTATCGTCACGCGCACCGATCTGGACCAGGCGTTCGCCGTCATCGCCGATCAGAGCCGCGACGGCGGCGAGGACAACATCGCGGTGTACCAGAGCAACAACGCGATCGCGGTCGAGCGCAGCACGGCCTTCATCTGGAGCGAGTCGATCGTGATGCTGATCAACCGGGTGCCCACGGTCGACGACCCGGTCTACCAGGAGATGTCCATGCTCCAGGAACTGCTGGTGCGCACCATCACGCAGAGCCTCGAACTGCCGGCCGCCGGCTGAGTCGACAGGAGACACATCCATGAATTCCGTGCAGCGGCTCGCCCAGCAAGTCGTGGTGCGGGCCACCGCGACTGAGCTGTGGACGGCGGTGGGCTGAGGATGGGTACCGGCAGCGCGGTGCATGAGCACCGCACGACGGCGCCGGAGGGCGCCGGTACCACCGAAATCGCCCCATCAGCCGAACCCGTGGCGACGCCGCAGGAAGCCCAGCGCGAACAGTCGCGGCTGGGGCGGCGCGTCGCCGCACTCGCGGTGCTGGCGCTGGTCGTGGTGGTGTACGTGGTGCAGGCCGCGCTGCCGGTCACCGCGTTCAGCCTGCCGTTGGATAAGAGTCAGCAGATACGCGGCCTGGTACCCGAGGGTTGGGCGTTTTTCACCAAGAGCCCGCGCATCCCGGATCCCACGGTCTACGGGCTCGGCAGCGGGGGCCGGTGGCGCACCCTGACCGAGTCCCCGCAGGCCGACCCGACCCGCGACAGCCTGTTCGGTCTGGACCGGCTCTCCCGGTCACAGGGCACCGAGGTGGCCATCGTGACCAACCAGATCCCCGCGAAGGCGTGGACCGAGTGCACCCGGCAAGCCACCGACTGCCTCTCGCAGCTAAGTCCCGCCGCCACCATCACGAATTTCTCGACACACCACTCCGTCTGCGGAAACGTGGGCGTGGCCATCCAGGAGGTACTGCCGTGGGCGTGGCACGGGTTGTCGACGGTGATGCCGTCGAAGGTCGCCCGGGTGGTGGTGACATGCTGACCAGGTTGCTGTGCGCCCTCGGGCGGTGGGCGCAGCCGCGGCTGGCGCGCGCGCCCTGGGGATCCGGGCTGGGACTGGCCCGTACCGTGCTGGCCGTGGGCACGCTCGCCACGCTGCTGGCCACCTCGCCTCGGGTACTGATGTCGCCGCTGTCCAACGGGGTCATCCCGCCGATCTGCGGGGGCATCGCGAAGGCCGGCGTGTGGTGCGTGATACCGGCCGGTCACGGCGAGGCCGCGCGCTGGCTGAGCATCACGGTGCTGCTGCTGACCGCGTCTGGATGGCGTCCCCGGGTGACCGGGGCGCTGCACTGGTACGTGGCTTGGAGCCTGATGGCCAATGCGACGATCCAGGACGGCGGCGACCAGATCACTGCCGTGCTGACCCTGGTGCTGGTCCCGGTCACGCTGACCGATTCCCGTCGCTGGCACTGGCAGCGGCCGCCCGAGGGGACCGCCGCTGGCACCGGCCGCGTGGTCGCCTACGCCTGCCTGATTCTGGCCCAGATCCAGATGGCCGTGCTCTACTTCCAGGCGTCAGTGGCCAAGCTCGGGGTACGGGAGTGGGCCGACGGTACGGCGATGTTCTACTGGTTTCGCAACCAGACCTTCGGCGCCCCGGGCTGGCTGCGCCCGCTGACCGACGCGGTGACCAGTTCGGCGATCAGCGTCTCGCTGCTGACCTGGGCGTCGATTGCGATCGAGTTTGCCCTCGCGGTGGCGATCCTGCTGCGCCCGCCGGCGAAGCGGCTGCTGCTCGCGGCCGGCCTGCTGTTCCACGACGCCATCGCGGTGAGCATGGGGCTCATCAGCTTCGACGTGGCGATGAGCGCTGGCCTGCTGCTGTACCTGCTGCCGATCGGGCATCAGGTGGCCGCACCGCGCTGGCTGCCGTGGCTGCGTGGCCGGCTGGCCCCGCTGACCGGGCGGCTGGGCCGCCCCGGCCCGGCGCGCTCGGCCGCCTCGCGCTCCGCCGCCTCGCGGCCGGCCGCGCCGGAGCCGGTGTGACCTAACCCCCGACAGGAACCCGGGATGACGGTGCGGTCGCGCTGACATGACAGCGATCGCACCGTCCCGGTGCGGGCTGGTCAAGGATATGGTCCGTCGCACCGGCTGCTCGACGGTGTACAAGTTCTTCGCCGGCGAAAGGCCTTTGAGCTCGAACGCCGGTAACCGTGCCACAGGCAGACCTCTACGCTGCCGTACTCGATCTGACCAAGTAAGTGTCAGCACATCGACAACAATGTCGCAGGCACACGCGCCGGTCGGCCCTCGAAGCTGCCCGCCGGACCGATCCGGGTCGGTGCATCGACAACGTACAGTGCCGAGCGGGACCGGCGTCCGCGCGGACAGCTCGCGTGACCGGTCACCGCGGCCGTTGAGGAGGCGGCGCACGATGAGCGCATGGAGCGTTCCGGGGTATACGGAGATTCGGGAGTTGGGCAAGGGGGGTTCGGGTCGGGTCGTGCTCGCCGCGCACGACGCGACCGGCATCACCGTGGCCATCAAATACCTGGTCGATGACCTCTCACGCGACGACAGCTTCCTCGGCGACTTCCGGGGCGAGGCCCAGATCCTGGCCGAACTGGACAGTCCCTACATCACGCGCCTCTACGAGTACGTCGAGATGGCCGGTCACGCCGCGATCGTGATGGAGCTGGTCGACGGCGTCTCGATGCGTACGCTGATCGGCGAACGCGGCCCGGTCGAACCGCAGGCCGCGCTCGTCGTGCTGAAGGGATCGCTGATCGGGCTCGCCGCGGCGCACCGCCGCGGGGTGGTCCACCGCGACTACAAACCGGCGAACGTGCTCGTCGACACCGAGGGCACCAGCAAGCTCGCCGACTTCGGTCTCGCCATCCACCGCGGCGAGCAGGGGCTGCTCGCCGGCACCCCCAGTTACATGGCGCCCGAGCAGTGGCGCAGCGGCGGCGCGACGCCCCAGACCGACATCTATGCCACGACCGCGACTTTCTTCGAGGCACTGACCGGTCACCCGCCCTACGTCGTGGAGGGCGACCGGGATCAGCTGTACCGCGCGCACGAGCAGGCGCCCATTCCGGTCGACGACGTCCCGCCGGCGCTGCGTGACCTGCTGCGCCGGGGGCTCGCGAAGGATCCGGCGCAGCGGCCCCGCAACGCCATCACGTTCCTCCGGGAACTGGAGGTTGTGGCCGGCGACGCGTACGGCGCGCAGTGGGAGGCCGAGGGGCGGCGCAGGCTCGCGCAGCGGGTCGCGCTGCTCGCGCTGCTGCTGCCCCGCCCGAAGGCACCCACCCCGCCGATCGCCTCGTCCGCCTTCGCCTGGACCCGACTCGGCGGTGGCACGCCGCGCAGGCGGACCACCGCGGTCGTGGCCGCGGCGATCGTGCTCGCCGGCATCATTTTTGCGCAGGTCGCGCTCGCCGCTGAGGCACCGAAGACAGTACTGTCCGCGGCGTCGACGACCCCGATGCCCGCGACCGTGGTGGACGGGACCACGTCGCTGCCCCCGAGCCCGGCGGGCTCCGCTACGCCGACGCCCACAGCGACGCCCACGCCCACAGCGGCGCCGTCGTCGTCGACACCGGCCGCGCCCACCCCGCCGCCGACGGGTAACCCAAAGGACAAGAAACCCCCGAATAGCGCGCAGAATCCGACCAACGCGCCGACACCGACGGCTGTGGCCACCAAGACCACGCCGCCGGCACCGGCGCCGACCCCGACGGCTGCGGCGCCCTCGCCATCGACCCAGCTGACCTTCCAGCGCTTCCTCGTCAACGGCCAGCTGACCTCCACGACGTGCGGCGGAGCGACCTGCAACGCCATCACGTGGACCGCGACCATGCTCGCATCCGGCAGCGGAGACGCCACGCTGCACGTGCGCTACTTCCCGGTCTCGGTGACCGGCACGCCGGCGAGCAGCCCGTCGCAACAGTGGGATGTCCCGATCACGGTGACGCGCAGCGGAACGATTCAGAGCACCGACTCCGCCAGCGTCGCCGATGCGTGCGGCGATCTGAGCCAGGTGCAGATCACCGCCACGATCACCGTCGGCGGCCAGACCCTGGGCAGCGACACCGCCGGCCCGCTAGCCTGCTACCGCATCGGCTGACCGGCGCTACCCGCACGAGTACCCGAAATGCGCCGATCCGTTCGGCGCCTGCGGGCTGAGCAGGTGCAGCGTCGCGCTCGCGGTCAGGGAGCCCTCACCGGTGAACTTCCAGTAGAGATGCACCGTCGTGCTGCGCTGGCCGAGCCCGACGCTCTGCGTCAACGTGCCCGAAGTCTGCCCGTCGCTGCGCAGCCACTCGTAGGAGATGGTGCCGGACTTGCCGTTGGTGACGATGGTGCCGACGATGTCGTACTGCACGTCGCACTGACCGTCGAGCCGCTGCGCCGGCGCGACCGTGACGTGTGCGACCTGGACCTTGTTGTGTAGGTGCTGCCACCACTGCCACCCGGTCCACGCCGCGGCGGCGATGAGCACGACCGTCGCGAGCGAGCTGAGCACCCGCACCGTGCGGCCCCATATCCGTCGCGGCATCGAGCGGACATCGGGGTAGTTCGCTGGCTTCGTGGGTGGGATGACGCCACGGCCGATACGCACCGGTGCGGCCCCGTCACCACTTCCCATCCCGAACTCCGTCGGCGTGCGGAGGTCGGGCTCGATACCCCGAGCAGGGCTGTGCGCGGGTATCCGCCGGGGCAGCCCAACCGGGGTCTGCGGCGGGGGATCCACTGAAGGGTCTCGGGTCTCGGGCACCGTGGCCCCCGCGGAGTCGTCGCGTGCCTCGACGTACGCGGTGTGGTCGATCCGGGTAACGGCCAGCCGATCCGGATCCGTGCGCACGGTCGTGCCGACCGGGATGGTCCGGCCCGCAGTGTCCGCCGGCCGCGTGGTGTCCGGCAGGGGCGTGGTCTCGGCCATGTCCGCGCTGTCCGCGACGCGCCTGGTCTGGCCGGCGTGCGCCGTCTCGTCGAGGCGTACCGTCTCATCGAAGTTGACGGTCACGCCGTCCTGATCGCCGCCGCCGTACATGGTCATGACTCCACTCCTGGCCACCCACCGGAACGGTCCACAATCGACGCTCGTCAGCCGTTGCTGCTGCGAGCCGGGCCCTCGCCCGCGCTATCAACGTCCGTTTCCCAAAACCGTTGATGGCGCGTCGACCACTGACCTTACGCACACAGACTAAGACGCCCGCGCACGTCCGCGATGTGCCGATGCGGCGCTCTCTACGCCCAGGTCCGGCTTCCGTTGATCGAGATGGACCTGAATCTGATGACGGACGGCCAGTCCCTGGCGGGCCTCACCGCCAGGATCGCCGAACGGATGGACGCCGCACTGGGCGACCTGAATCCGGACCTGCTGGTCGTCCAGGGCGACACCACGACGACTATGGCCGTGTCGCTGGCCGCGTTCTACCAGCGCATCCAGCCGCGGGAGAGTGACGACCCGCGTCCGGTCTGGACCCCTGGCCGAGGCCCGCTGCTTCCTCTGATTGATACCAGGCCGCGGTCGAAGACGGCGGGCGTATCGGAGTATATGTTTGGTCAGCCGTTAGGGCCGGACAACGTGACCAGCCGGTTCAATCAACTTGTTGTCCGGGCCGGGGTCCGGCCGATCGGCCCGCACCAGGTCCGGCAGCTTCTCGCCTCCGACCTTCTCGATACTGGGTACGGCATTCCCGAGGTGGCTGAGCGGCTCGGTCATGATCCCGGGACGCTGATGCGCTACTACTCCCGGGTCAACGTGGTTCGCCGTCGTCAAGCCGCCGATCATATTGTCGAGCTGGTCGCGCCAGCCGAGGCCGTCCCCGTAGCGACGCGGCACTCGCGCCGCTGACGTCTCGTGTGGGGAGCGGCGCGTTCGACATCGAGCGACCACGGCCGTCACGACACACAGCCAGGTCAGCCGAGCCCGGGACGACGGTCACGTCGCATGTCACTGGCAGCCGTCGACCTCGCGAACGGTCGGGTTGATGGCGAAGGGCTCAGGTCGGCACCGCCCGCTGGGGCTCGCGGTTGCGGTCGCGGTTGATCCGGAGTGCGTGTCCCGGTCGTGGGTCATGCCCCGGTCGGGCCCGCGGGCCGTACGACTTGGGCGTGGCTGGTGTCCGGGAGGGCGGCGGGGCACGGGTATGACGAATGTTACGCCCGGTTTGTCAACCATTGTTCGTGCTCTACACCGCGATACCCGGGGAGTACCTACCCCAGGAACTCAGGTTCGGCCCGGGAATGACCTGCTGGCGCAGGTTGAGGGCCTGGAACGACGCCGGCGTCTGGCAACAGCTGCACGAGGTACTGCTGGGCAGGACTCCGGGCCGCCGGACAACTGGACATGTCCCGGGCGGCTGGGCGTGTACCGGTGGGTCGTCGAGCACGGCTTCTCACTGCTGTACGGGTTCCGTCGTATGCGCATGAGCTGGGAAATCCGCGACGACATCCACGAAGCGTTCCTGCGCCTTGCCTGCGTCATCAGCTGCTGGCATCGCTTCGCTAAAGTTCCGCTTTGAACTCGGTGGGCGATAGACAGGTCAACGGCGTCGGTGCCTCGATCCCGGCGCTGATCGGAGATGTCCTTGAGAGCCCATTCCTTGGCCCCGGCTGTTCCCCAATCGAGTACCCTGATTTGAGCCACTCGTGGCCGGACTGCCGCTTTCCGGTTCCGCGGTCAGCTCGTCGAGGTACGCGTTGAGCTGCGCGATCATGTCTCCGGCGGTGAGATGTCCGGCGAGCACGTGTACGGACAGCCCGTCAACGAGGGCGTGCAGCCGGTGGGCCAGGTTTTCCAGCGTTACGTGCCCCTGGGTCAGGGCATTTTCGGCGTCGAGGTGCCGGAGCAGTTGGAGGCACAGCTCGTACATGCTGCTGAAGTGCAGGCGCTGCACGCGTGCGAGTTCGGGGTCGCTGAGGCCGAGTGCCAGAAAAGCGAAGGCGATGGATGCCTCGGTGTGACGGGTGGTATCGGCCGGCATGGTCTGCAGGAGGGTGTCGCTGACCGCTTGGCGCGCACTACCCGTGCGGCGCATGGTTGACACGCGGCTGGTTACCTCGTCGATGACCTGTTGGCACGCGAACGCGAGCAGCTCGGCGCGGGTGGAGAAATAGTGTCGCAGCGCGCCTGAGGACCATCCGGCCTCGGCGGCCACCGAGCGGATGGAGACATCTGCGACGCCGTCGCGGACGGTCACCCGCCAGAGCGCTTCGGCGAGTTCCCGGCGGCGGACTTCGTGGTCGACGACCTTCGGCACCCGTCCATTATCGCACGGTCATGCTATAAAAGATAACACGAGTGTGCGACAAAAGGGAGACGAGTGTGCTCGCGCTGATCGTCGGATGTGAGGTCGCATTCTGGATTCTGCTGGCGACTGCGCTGGCCACCCGCTATGTCCTGCCTGCACGGAAGCTTGGTGCGGTCCTGCTGATAAGCGTGCCCCTCGTGGACGTGGTCCTTGTTGTGGCCTCGCTGGTCGACCTGCGGCGTGGCGGCGAGGCCTCGCCGTCGCACGGCCTCGCGGCGATCTACCTCGGCGTATCCGTCGCCTTCGGACGTCAGATGGTCAGCTGGGCCGGCCAGCGTTTCGCGCGTCGGTTCGCCCATGGGCCTGCACCTACCCGGCCACCGCTGGTCGGTCGCGATCACGCCTCCCACGAGCGTCGCCAATGGCTTCGGCACCTGCTCGCTTATCTGATCGCCACTGGTGTGCTCGGCCTGTTCACCCTGCTGGTTGGGGACATCGACCGTACGGTGCCGATGTGGGCACCTATGGCGCCGTGGGCGATCGCGCTCGTCATCGACTTCGTCATCTCGTTCAGCTACACCCTGGCGCCACGCAAGACGCGCGGCTGAGCCAGACGACTCCCGGTCATCATTTTGTGAGGAGTTCTTAGTAGTGCTTTGTTAGGTTGGGACCAGTTGGCGGCAGAAGGGGCAGAACCCGAGCCACGTCGCGAGTAGGTATTGCAGTTGCCGGAGGGCGGCGTAGAGGCTCAGATTTGCCCCGCTGCTTTGGGCGCGTCAGCCGTAGTAGGGTGAGGAACAGTTGGGCGGCCGCAGCGAGGGTGACGTGGCGGTGCCAGCCGATCCAGGAGCGGCCTTCGAAGTGGTCTAGGCCCAGGCCGGTCTTGAGTTCGCGGTAGTCGTGTTCGACGCGCCAGCGGCTCTTGGCCAGGTGGACCAGTTCGGTCAGCGAGGTTTCCGCGGACAGGTCGGACGGCCAGTAGTCGGTGGGTTCATCCTGGTCGGGAGACCATTGCACGAGCAGCCAGCATTCGGGTAGGACGCCGTCGTCGCGAAGAAGTGCCCGGCCAACTCGCCGGTAGGTCAGTCCGCCGCGCGGTCGGGGGCGGGTAGCGGGGCTCGCCAGCGCACCCGAGTCGTGGCGTCGGCGCCGTGGGCGAGGGCGAGTTCCTTGAGGCTGCGGGCGGGCTGCGGGTACTTCGGTGTGGGGTGCTTGCCGACCCCGGTGTAGGGGGCCTCGACGGGTTGGGCGTCGCCGGGCTGGGCGGTGGTGCTCGACGTGGTGGCCACGATGTAGCTGATACCCCGCTCGGTCAGGCCCTGACGGAACTCGGCGACCTGGCCGTAGCCGGCGTCAACGGTCAACAATGGCGGGCGCAGACCCACTCGGCCAATTCGTCGAGCATTCCAGGGCCATCAACCACTTTGGCCGGTACCGCTCACCGTCGGGCACCTTGGACGCTGCCCGCCGCCGCAGGGTCTGGTCGAGCTGCTCGGCGCGTGGCAACTGCTGGCGCACGTGTGGTTTCTTCACCCCGGCCTCATCCAGGGTGACCGGCTGCCGGCGCAGCCTGCGGGCGTGCGAGTTCGCGGGCTTCCCGTCGGGGTCGGGCACACAGGTGTCGTCCCAGGCCTCCGGCACGAACAGTCGCCAGTCCAACACTGCCGAGGCCGCGTCGGTCGCGGCGTGGACACTGACCGCGATCTGGCAGTTGGCGACCTTACCGAGGGTGCCGAAGTACTGCCGCGCTACACATGCCGAGGCTTACCGTCCTTGGGAAAGCCGGTGTCGTCGACCACCCACACCCGCGGCGCCACCACGTCAACCGCGGCCGTCGCCAGTCGTCGCCGGACACCAGCGACATCCCAGGTCGAGGACGTCGGGAACTGTTGCAGTTGCTGGTGATCGACCCCGAGCCGCTGCGCCATCGGCTGCATCGACTTACGCCGACCATCCATCATCAGCCCACGCAGGTATCGCAGGCCAGTCGCTCGCTGATCCGACCGCGGCAATCCCGCAAACACCTCTGCCGCAAAGTCTTCCAGCTGCGCCCGCACTCTAGACAGCTCCCGCCCATCCACATGTCGCAGCCAAACAGCCCAGCGACGCACATACAAGCGAAGATGCCACAAAAACCTAACAAAGTACTACTAGGCGGACGCGCAGGCGCGGGCATCCCGGCGGCGATGGTTGGTCACCGGGCCGAGCCGAGCCCGGCCGGTTGCTCGACGGTCACGTTCGCCACGTCGAGGGAAGCGAGTGTTTCGTCAACCAGGCGGTCAGCGACTCGGGCGCGGACAGCCGCAGGTCTCCGTTCGGGCTCCAGCGCAACCAGTCCGGGCTGAGCAGCCCCAGGGTAACCAGCCGCGATCCGTGGTCGTCAGCGACCTCGAACCACAGGTCAGGCACGCCCATCCAGTTCATGATCTCGGTATTGCGCAAGCGAAGCGCGCTGACCAGTTCCGCCAACGTGTCGGCTCCGGTCAGATTGGCGAGCAATGTCGGCGGTTCGCGGTCGCGTCGCTTCGGATCGGGTTCGACTCTGCCTTCTCGATCGAATACCCGCACGCGGCGGGCACGGCGCAGCATTTGCTCCAGCGACCGTACCAAGTCCTCGATCGTGGGCGCGGGAAGCTCCGCCTCGGCATCACCGGCGGGCAGGGGCGGATGCTCTGGCTCGATCGGCACGAGCGGATACTCTCATGGCCGCGGTCAGGGCGGTCGGACGCCCTCGATGGGCCTGCGGCTGGTTCATTCAACCGCCGCTGACCAGGATAGTGAGCCATTGCCAGTAACGACCGGTGGCGTTGTGTGATCATCGTGTTGACATCCAAGCGCGGAGCCGGTCGTGTCGGCAAGGCGTCCTGACCGGGCGACCCGGTGGCAAGGTGGGTCGGTTGCGAGTCGAGCACGAGGCGGTGTGCGCCCGGATCCGGCACCTCAACCACGCGCTGGCCTGGTCCACGGCCGGTTGGCTGGTCGATCAGGCCACCAGCGTGAAGGCCACCGTCATCTACCTCGAGACCCGCGGCGCATCCCGCAGCCTCAACCGGCGACTGTCCGGCGCGCGGCACAGTGTTCACCGCCGTGGCGCATCTGGCCGCGAAAGCCGGCATCGCGGTGGTTCGGGTCCCGGCCCCGGGCACCTCCTCGGGTTGCCCCCGCTGCGGCGCCGCCCTCAGGCACGTCAAAGCTCCAGACCGGCTCGTGGCCGGGTACCGGTGGGCAGTGTGCGGGTGCGGGCTGTCCGCCGATCGAGATCACGCCGCCGCGCAACGCATCGCCGCCCGCGGCCTGACCAACCAGACCACAACCCGCCGCGACCGCACCACCGGCACTGGGGTCATCCGCACCGCCACCGACACCCGATCCACCCGCGACGGCCCGCACGGCTCAAGAAGCAACCGCGGCCCCGCAGCCCCCAGTAAGTCGCGGCGGGATCGACGCAAGACCGGTCCCACCCGCACACAGGTCCAACCCCGGACTCTGCGATCTTCACCTCTGCTGCCCTTGCGACGGCAGGCTCCCGCCCCGTCAGCAGTCGCCCTACAGGCGGCTACCGGCAAGCGTCCGGCGGGACGGCTACCCCAGGAGACCCATCCAGGCCTCCAGGTACCGACCACGATTCCCACCCGCCCCCACCGGGTCCGCGATGCACTCCTCGGCCACGGCCTCCACCGCTTGGTACACCCCACACCAGTGCCAACGGCGAAGCGCCCGAATCACTGAGGAACACACAGGGAAATCAGAGACGCTCTTTGTGGGTACCGGCGTGATCAGTTTGACGTGACTGAATCGTAGGTCGCGCGTGCGGTGTCGATGTCGCCGATGTGCCGCTCAGCCCACTCGGTCACCATGGCCATCACCGGAAGGAGGGTCTCGCCGAGCGGCGTCAGCCGGTACTCGACGCGTGGCGGGATTGAATCGATCACGGATCGTGCCACCAGGCCGTCGCGTTGCAGCGCTTGCAGCGTCTGGGTGAGCATCTTCTGGGTGGCGCCGGCGACCGCGCGGGCCAGTTCGCCGTGCCGGCGTGGCCCGTCCGCTAGCTCCTTGAGGATCAGGCTGACCCAGCTGTCACCGAGCCGATCCAGACCGCGGTGTGTCGGGCATGCGGCCATCGATATCAGGTATGTCGAGCGTGCACCGGCCCGGCGTTCGTGTGCGCTGCTGGTGACCATCCGATCCTCCCGGCACCTTAAAGTGCCTACTGCCGTTGAGACATTATCCAGCCTACCGTCGGGGCATGAGTGGGATCGGAATTCTCGGCGCCGGCAACGTGGCTCGCGCACTGGCTCCGGCGCTGTCTGCCGCCGGACACGACGTCATCGTCGGTGCACGCGACCGTCTGGAGTCTGCGGCCGCCCGGGCGGAGATTGTCATCAACGCGCTGCCTGGCGCGGTGTCCATCGAGATACTCGGGGAGTGCGCCAAGCCCTGGCCGGCAAAGTGCTCGTTGACGTCGCCAACGCCGTGGAACAGGGGCCGGACGGCTTCGCGTCACGCCTGCTCTACCGAAACCTCGCGGACGAGCTTCAACGCGTGCTTCCCGATACTCGCGTGGTCAAGGCGCTGAACACGGTAGGACCGGCGGCGTTGATGGCTGACCCCGTCAGCTTGGCCGTACCGCCGTCGACCTTCCTGTCCGGTGACGATGCGGATGCCAAGAAAGCGGGGGCGGGTCTGCTGGCCGACCTCGGCTGGCCACCGCAGCGGATCATCGACCTCGGCGGTGTCGAAACTGCCTGGTGGCCGGAGTCCTTTGTGCTCATGGTTCGTCCGCTGATCGCAGTCTTGGGACCGGTGCCGTTCGCGCTGGCGATCGCCCAGTGAGCTCTATTTGCCAGGAAGGGGCGGTCGGCCCCAAGCTTGGGTGCCAACCACGTGCCCGTGCGGCGCGGTCCGGTGGTGGCGGTCATCGTCACCACCGGACCACGTGTCGTGGGCAGCGCCGCTTACTTCTTGCCCTTCTTGCTGCTCTTGTCCTTCTTGCCCTTCTTAGCCTTCTTCGCCATGGTGGTCGCCTCCTTCCCGCGATGACCGCCGTTGCCTCTTGGACGCCTTCTTGGCGGGCTCCGGCTCGGTAACGAACGTGGAACGCAGTAGCACCGACAGCCGCCGCGCCAGCTTCTTGCGCGACCACCGCCGATCGACGACGAGTGCCTCCAACACGTCGAACGACATCAACGCCCACAACATGTCGGTCGCGGTCTCGACCGTCCACGCCGGCGCGAGCCGCGCCTCAGCGGCGAGCCACTCGGCCAGCCGCCGGCACGATTTGCGCCACTGCCGCATCACCACGTCCCAGTAGTCCCCGGCATCGGGATCCGTTCCCCGCACCCGTTGGAACGCACGCCCGACCGGGATCAGCTCGGTGTGACAGCGGGCCACATGCTGCGCCCACTCATCGACGGCCGTCGCCGCATCAGGCGCTTGCCATACCGACGTCAGTGACGCGGCGAGTTCCGCCGACTCGATGACGGATTCGTACAGTGCGGTGACAAGCTCGGTTCGCGTAGCAAAGTGCAGGTACACCGCGCGACGCGTGACACCGGCGTGTTCGGCGACCGATGCCATGGTCACCGCCGCGACGCCATCCCGCTCGACCAGCGTCCGCGCCGCGGCGAGCAATGCCTGCCGCGTACGGCGACTACGCGCGTTGTGCTCAGCCACCGCACCGACCTCCCCGCTCCCAGCGTTAACTGCACAGCATGTGTACTTAACGAAAAGTACACACGATGTGCAGTTAACGCAAGGGCGCGAGGTGCCGGCGCGTCCCGGCTCCGCAAGCGAGCAGACACGCCGTACCGCGGTCGGCCACGCACGGATGCCGGTTGCGCACGGTGCGCGGGGCCCGAGAAGTTTCGCGCCATCTGGGCCAGGGCGGTGCCACCGAGCAGCAGGGGGCGCCGGCATCGGAGGCGTTGAGCGGCCGGCCGCTACCGGTTCGACGGCTGCTGGCCCGGAGGTCGTCCACTGTGGCCGCTGTGATCACGGGATCCCGACGCCTCGGCACCACGTAGTGCAGCACAGGGGTGCGACAACAACCGCCCACCACGACAAAGCCCAGGTCACAGAGCCACACCCGGCACTGCCGGCAGAACAGGGCAAAGGTTCTCTGACACGGCAATAGCTCGGCCGGTCAGGCCGGTCATTTCATCAACGCCTGGATCGGGCGCGCGCTCGATGCGCACGCGCCCGCGCGCGCCCGGTCAGGTAATGTCGACGTCTATCCAGGGAGAGCCGGGAATGAGGCTGCTGTTGCTCGCGGTCACCGTGAAGTCGCCGGACAGGACACTCGCCTTCCAGTAGGCGGGGCCGGTCTCGGGTAGGTCGAAGGCCAGCTCGATGGCGCCCTGCGCCACGACCGGTTCGCCGATCACCAGGTCGCAGACGATGCCGTAGTCGATGACGCCGCTGACGCTGCCGGTGGCCGTGGCCTGGTCAGCGATGATCTTCGTGCCGCTCTGGACGACCTGCGGGGGTTTGCCGTGGTAATAGCCGGCGGTCAGATTGTCGCGCTCCAACACCATGGTGCAGTTGGTGTAGTTCTGCACGATAAAGGCGACCTGGTGGGGATCGGCTGGCGGGAGCTGGATTGGCGGGAATCCGGGACTGCCAGGTCCGGTCGGTACTGGTGGCGTCGGGCCACCCACGGACGCCGAGGCGGCCGCCGCCGGCGCCAACGCGATCAGGGTGACCAGCGCGGCCGCGATGCCGAGTCGGGTGACAGTGATTCGCATCTACTCTCCTTTGTGGACATTCTCGCGGCAAGCATCCCCAGGCCGTCTGGACCACGGTGGCATGGTCGCGACGCTTTGTGGCATTGCTGACGGCTGGCCGACGGAAGATCGCTGGAGGCGTCTGCGTCTGCTATTGATCAAAGGTTGAGAATTCTGACCGACGCTATGCAGACGCGCGCGCCGGTCGGCGCCCCCAAAGTTGCTGTTCGAGGGGCGATACCCGCCGGCTGGTCGACGGAACGGTGAGTATCGGGGTGGACATCGACGACGAGACCGCCGGTGCGCTGACCCGTCCGGTTCCACCGATCGCGGACTCCCTGTCCCGGACCAACGTCCTGGTCACCGGACCGACCCCACCGATCAGCGTCCACCTGCCCGACAGGATGTCGCCGGCCTGCCGGGTCGGGATCATCGTCGCGGTCATGAACCGGGAGAATCCCAGCGTCATCATCAACACCGGCAGGACCCGTTCCTGACCCGGCCTGAGTGGTGTCCAGAGCGGCACCGCGCGCCGGCCGGTGTGTGGTCTGGCCACCGGCGGTGGCCGCCGAGCCGCGCCGGCCCGACCGGACGGTGCCCGGCCGCGTGGCACCGCGTGAGGCGCGCGCCCGCGGCCGGATCGCCGCCCGGTCAACGGTTCTAATGGTTGTACTGGAACCAGGGCTGGGTCCAGCCGAGGTACGGCTTGCCCCACGAATTCTCGATCTGTGCGATGGTCGTCTCGGTCAGCGTGCCGTCGCCGTGGATGTCGCTGGATACGAACTTCCCGCCACCGATGGAGATCATGACGTGGCCGGCGCCACCGCCGAAGAAGGCGAGCCCGCCGGCGGGTACGGTGCGGTCGCCCGCGTGCTTGTACTTCGCCGGTACCGCCTGCCAGTGCGCCAGCGCCGTGGTGGAGCCGCTGGCCGGGAACCCGTACGCCAGAGCCATCACGTGGTCGCAGCGGTTGTAGTAGTCGGCGTGGTACGCGGTCGTCTCGTGGGACTTGGCCCAGGACACGGCCGCCGCACAGCCGTTCGGGTCGGCCAGGCCCGCCGCCGAGCACGCCTGGCCCGCGCCGCAGGCTGGCGCCACGGTGCCGTCGGAGCCGGTGTAGACGTACGTGTCGCTGACGTACCCGGTCGAGATCTTGTCCCAGATGTTGCTCTTCCCGTACGTGCCGGTGACCGTGTCGCCGGTGGTCTGGCAGCTGAAGTTGACGGTCGCGCCGTTGGCGACCGAACCGACCGCGGCGGAGGTGGTGTGCGGCCCGGAGCGTACGGTCAGCGACGCCCCGGCGGTGTGCACGGTACCGGTGGCCGCGACCGCCGGACCGGCGAAGATGACCACCGCGGCCACAGTGCCGGTGAGCACGGCGCCGGTGAGCTGGAGCGCGCGACGCGGCAGATTCCTGTCAGGGTTCATGGGCTCCCGTCCCTCGTGAGGATTTCCGGGCAGCATACCGATCGATAGAAATGTAAGACTTGATCGACTAGTGGCGTTGGCGTGAACGAGTTCAAACATCTCGTCGCCGGCCGGGGCACCGCACGTGCCGTGGCCCGATGGCACACACGGCACGAGTTGTGCGTCGTACCACATCGCACTCGCCTGCCCTTATGTCCGTCACTGTTGGCAGCCTGATCCACGACCGAACCACTGTGGGCCCAAGTACGAGCAGAGCTTCGTCAAAATGGGAGGGCACCAAGGGCGCTATGGCAGCCGCTGCCCTTCGAGGGGTCGTGGTTCCCCGATGCCTTCATCGGCTCGATGGGCGCGCTGCTGCGCTTCCTCGAAGGCTCGCTGCCTCACCTCCCGACCGGCATCGAGGACGTCGTGCGCACGATGGCGGTCGTCGAGGCCGGGTACGCATCGAGCGCTCGCGGTGGCGTACCACTGCCGAAGCTGGATGCCGAGGTGTGGCCGGTGACCGACGTCTGTCCACTCCTGATAGGCGGCCGGGAGCGGCTGGTATCGACGAGCCATGACCGCATGGTCCGGGTCAGACCCGGATCCGTGGATAGGAATGCGGGGCCGCGTCGTGTGAACGAACGGGCGCCTTGCCGGCAGGGATGACTGGGTTTATCGAGGGCTCAAGTCATGGCGGCAGGCGTCGGTCGACGATCGGGCCCTGCTCGCGACGATGGTATACCTGGTGCAGGCGGGCTGCTCGTGGGCGAAGTTGCCGGCGGTGATACTCAGCGTGAGCCGGTCCACGACGCATCGGCGGGATCGCGACAAGCATATCTGGACCGACGGTGACGACGTGGTGCGCGCGCTGGGCGGTGCCGGTGAGATTGTGGCGAGACCGGGCGAGATCGGACCCGCGTTGCGCAGCGCGTTCGATGCCTCGGTACCGTACATGGTCAACATGATGACTGATCCGGCCGACGCGTACCCTCGCTCGTCCAACCTCGCCCGACCCCCGGAGCATTCGTGACTCAACCCCCCGGCCAAGAAAACTCCAGCCAGGTTCCCCCGCCGTACCCCCCGACCGACTCACAGCCCGACTACGCGACCCCGCCCGGGCAGGCCACGCCCCCTGGGCAGGTCGCTCCGCCCGCGGGGTGGCAGCCCTCGCAGTGGGCTCCGTCGGCGCCGACCGCGGGATCGGTGCCGCCGCCGGTGCCGGGGTCGCAGCCCGGTTACGCGACACCGCCCGCCGGCTGGGCCCCGTCCTCGGGCCCGGTGCCGCCGGTGACCTCGACTCCGCCGATGGCGCCGGGGTCGCAGCCCGGTTACGCGACATCGCCCGCCGGCTGGCCCCCGTCCTCGGGCCCGGTGCCGCCAGTGAGTTCGGCGCCGCCCACCTCGGCGCCGCCCACCATGCCGGCGCCTGTCAACGCGCCCATGCCGCCCCCGGGGTCGATGCCGCCCGGCGCGGCGTACCAGCCCGGCGCGCCATACCAGCCCGGTGCGCCATACCAGCCCGGGTGGCAGAGCGCGCCCGGTGGTCCGTACCAGCCTGGCGGTCCGTTTCCGCCCGGCGGTCCGTTCCCGCCCGGCATGCCGGCGCCGCAGCGGTCCTCCAAGACGCCGATCGTCATCGCGATTGTCGCGGTGGTGGTGGTTCTGCTCCTGGGCGGCGGGATCACCGCCGCGGTCCTGGTCCACAAGGGCAGTGGCGACGGCGGCGGATCGCCGCTCGCCGGCCCGTCCTCGACCTCGTCTTCGTCCGGGTCCGGGTCGTCGTCCGGGTCCGGGTCGTCGTCCGGATCCTCTTCGACGGTCTACCACAAGCTGCCGGCGTGCGACGCCTTCCCCGCGTCGATCATGAAATCGCTGGTGCCGCAGGGTGTGAAGACCGACGACAAGCCTGACACGTCGGACGACACGTACTACGAGCAGACCGACTGCGAGTGGGACAACATCGACGCCGATACGAGCGCGGATCGGTTGGTGGGCATCGACCTGTACGCCTTCGCCGACGGCACTGATCCGGCGATCGAGGAGGCGCAGAACGCGCTCTCGGACGACGAGTCGCAATCCAAGCAGGACGCCGGTACGACGGACGACGACGGCTCCACCTACGGTTCCGTCGCGGCAGTGTCCGGCCTGGGCGAAGGGGCGTTCTCCCAGAACGTCACTGTCAAGAGCGACGACATCACGCACGGCGGGACCGAGCTCGGCATGCGGGTGGGCAACGTACTCGTGGAGCTCGTCGTCGACGGGGACGAAGACAACCAGTCCAAGGCGATGGATCCGGACGAGGCCAGTCAGGGAGCGCAGAAGATCGGCAAGGCCGTGATCGGCTGGCTGAACTCCTGCAGCAACTGCACCGGCTGACCGAGAACCACCCAGGGAACCTCCGGCCGGGATGTGGCTCGTCGAAGCCCATCCCGTCCGGAGGTTCCCGCGCCTCATGCTGGTGCTAGCCCCCTGGCCGAGCCGGCGGATCGATGGAACAGCCGGTGGGTGGGCCCACCGTGAGACGCCGGGTTACCGGCCGGCACGAGCGGCGGGCGCCGGGTACCCGATGGAGGGTGGCCCGGCGCCCGCTTTTATCTCGAAGTTACTTCACGCTGTACGCGTGGATGATGGTCTGCTCCACCGTGTTGCCCGCCGAATCGGTCGCGCTGGCGCGCAGCGACACGAACCCACCGGCGGGCTGGTTGACCGTGGCGGTCCAGTCGTTCTTGGACTCACGCAACGCGACTGGCCGCCAGGTCTGGCCGTCGTTGTAGGACACGTCGACGCGCAGCTTGCGTATTTTGGCCGAGGTACTGCCGAGCTGATGCGCCACGGCGACCGGAATGGTGAATCGGCCGGCCGGCGCCCGGTTGCTGGGGTCCAGCTTCGGAGTGAACCGCACCGCCATCACCGGCAGCGGTGCGAACCCGGTACCGCTGACGTGTCCGGAGCGGAATGTCCACGCCGCCGTGACCGTGCTGCTCAACCCGCTGAATCCGGACCGGGTCGCTTGGGTCTGCACCCGGTACTGTGCGGTGTCCGCCGGTAGCGTGAACTCGCCACCGGGGGCCGGTTGCTGGGCGAGCTGGACTCCGTTGCGGTACACGGTGATGAGCCCGGAGTCGTACGCCGACCCTCCGCTGTGGCCGGACGCGTCGCTGAACAGTGCGGGATCCACGATGAGTTCGTCGCCCTGACGGGTGACGAAGTCGAACGGGAGGGACGGCGTCGGGAAGGCCGGACCGAACGGGCCGTTGTTCCACCGCTCCTGGTACTTCCGGTTGGGCTGATAGGTCGCGGCCGAGGTGAGCGCCGCGTCGGTGAGCGGGAAGCCGTCCGGTCCGGTCGTTCCGGTGTCGAGCTCGTTGTTCCAACTCGCCTTGTTGAGGTACCGGGTGAGGGTGCTCGGCAGGGTCACCGGAATCGCCGCGGACCAGGCGCCGGTGCCTAACGGGGACTCGGCGTACTCGAACAGGTAGTTCGCGTCGTCGCCCGGCTGCACGGCCGCGAACTCGCTACGCACCGTCGCCAGGTCCTTCTTGGCGTAGTGCTTGACGAACCCGGTGGGCAGCCCGCCGGCCGGGAACTCGCCGACCGCGTAGACGTAGGGGGTGCCGGCGGCGCTACCGTCCGCGTTTGCTTTGACGAACTGGCTGGCGATGGCGCCCCGTAGCTCGGTCGGCGGAAGGCTCGGCCCCACCTGCGCGGTGGTGATGCCGTCGAAGGTTTCACCCAACGCACCCACGCCTATCGACGTGGTCGACGTGACATGGTCGTACCCGACGAAGCACAGGTACGCCGTGGCCGTGGGGTCGGGTACCGTCAGGTCGATCGGCTTGGTGATCCGGGCGTCGAGCGTGACATGGGTGTCACCGGTGAGGTTGAGCCCCGGCTCGGCGACCATCGCCAGGTCTGGATACTGCCCGCCGTTATCGGTGTAGATGGCGGACTCGAGGTCGTAATGCCCCTTGGGCAGCCGCAGCGTCACGGTCCCCGACGGGTCGTACGGGAAGTCCAGGAGACCCGTGTTGGCCGGATCGGTACCGATCAACTGGGCGGCGTTGTCCGTGGAGGCCGCGCCCTTGCCGTCCACGAAGCTGATGGTCAGGTTGTAGCTCTCCACCTCCTTGTCCACGCCGACCGGGGTGCTGACCTGCGTCCCGCCGGCAGCGGTGGCCAGCAGTTCGCCGGAGTACCGGCCGTCCGGCCCGGAGCCCCGGGTGTCCGCGGTGAGCGTGACCTGCGCCTGCCCGCCCGCCGGTACCGTGACCTGGTTGGCGTCCAAGGTGAACATGCCGGCGACCGGTGCGGTGTCGTCCGGGCCGGTGACGTTCAGGGCGAGGTTCAGCGTGACCTCGGCGGTACCCGCGTTGTGGTAGGTGACGGTCTTGTTGACCGGCTGGTCGTCGTTGTGCGGCCACCGCTGCAGGCCCAGCGACACGCTGGCCGGGTCGCTGGTGACCGTCTGGCCGATCGCCCGGCGGACGTCGACCCGGCCGGCACCCTGTTCGTACGCGGTCAGGTCCGGGTTCGGCTTGGCCGAGGCCATCAGGGCCGCCTTGAACTGCGCGGCGCTCCATTCCGGATGCTGCTGGGCGAGCAGCGCGACCGCACCGGTGACATGCGGGGTGGCCATCGAGGTGCCGGACAGCTTCACGTACGAGTCGCCGACGGGCTCGCCGAGTTCGGTGCCGGCCGCCCTCGCCGCGATGATGTCCACGCCGGGCGCGGTGATGTCCGGCTTGAGCGCCGAGTCACCGACGCGCGGGCCGCGGCTGGAGAAGTCCGCGAGCTGATCCTTGCTGTCCACCGCACCGACGGTCAACGCGGCGTCGGCGCTGCCCGGTGACTCAACGGTGCCGTCGGCCCCGTCGTTGCCGGCGGCGATGACAAACAGCGTGCCGTACTGCGCCGTCAGGTCGTTGACCGCCTGCTCCAGCGGATCGACGCCGGGTAGGTCGCCGCCGCCGATGCTGATGTTGACCACCTTCGCGTGCTCGTCGGCGGCGGCCCACTGCATGCCGGCCAGGATCGCCGAGTCGTCGCAGAAATCGGACTCGCACACCTTGCCGTCCGCCAGCTTCGCGTCCGGGGCTACGCCCTTGTACTGGCCGCCGGAGGCGGCGCCGGTACCGGCGATGATGGACGCCACGTGGGTACCGTGCCCGAAGGTGTCGGTCGGGCTCGGGTCGGCGGAGAAGTTCTGCTCGGCGACCACCTTGCCGGCCAGGTCGGGATGCGTGGTGTCGATGCCGCCATCGAGCACCGCCACCGTGACCCCGGCACCCGTGTACCCGGCCTGCCACGCGGCCGGCGCACCGATCTGCTGATCGCTCACATCGTCGAGCAGCTTGCGCTGGCCGTCCAGCCAGATCCGGGCGATGCCGGGTGCGACGTCCGGATGCGCGGTACCGGCCCCGCTGACCAGGCTTGGCCACAAGGCGTTCGTCGAGTCCTTGGTCGCCACCACGGCGGCACCGTTGACCGCTGGCAGATTCCGGGTGACCCGGGCACCGTGCGCGTCGACCGCGGCGGGCCGGGCGGTACCCGCCTGGTACTCGACGATCAGCGGCAAGGTATCCCGCCCGGCGTCGTCGTACCCGAACCGCACCAGCGCCGACACGTTGAACAACTGTCGGTCCAGCTTGCCCGACTGCACCAGCGTCACCGCGTCCTGCGGAATGACATACACATCCCCGCCGACCCGGTTGGTCAGGAACGTCAGGTGCTCACGCCCCTTGGCCGGTGCCACCCGCACATCCTGCGAACCGGGCCGCGTCACCGTGACCCGGTCGCCGGTCAGCAGCGTCACTGTCGCCGGCTTGGCGGTGCCCTCGGATGCCGCCTTCCCGCTCACGCCGGTGCTGGTGCTGGTGCCGGTGCTCGACGCACCCGGCCCGGCCCACGTTGCCTGGCCGGAACCGAGCATCAGCCCGGCCACGAGTATCGCGATCGAAAATTTCCGTCGTGCCCTCAACCCCGTACCTCCCGTAAGGCGTCTTACCCGTATGGAGTGACCACGAGCGCGGTGCGGAACTCCGCGGCCGAGCCTCAGCCGAACCCGGCAACCAACTCAAATTAATAGATGTATGGAAATTAAGCAAAATTCATTGGTCGATCGCGGGAGGTTCCCGCCCCATGATCGCGATCATGGGGTCCTGCGATACGCCGCGTTCAGTACCGAGCCGGCCGGCGGCACGCAGCCATCCCGCCGGCGACTGTTCCACCGAGTGGCCGGCCTGGTCGGGATCTCCACCGCGGCGCGGGCCACCACATCGGAAGCTACGCCAACAGTCGGTTCGAGGCTGATTTTCGGTATCGCTCAGCGTGGCGCGACAGTGATGAGGCGAACCGGGGATCAGTCGTCTTGCGCGAGGCCGCGCACGAGCGCGGAGCGGGTCGGTGGGGTGGGTCGAGGCGTGAGCGCACAGAGGGGATCGTGGCGACGATCCTAGGACGATTTGGGAGTTGTGGCGTGTGCTTATGAACGGGTACTCGCTGCCGGGGTGCGCCGGCGGGAGCGATGGCACGAGTCCTCTGCCCGGGCGGGTCATCCTGTCGACGACCTGGGCGAACCTGCGTGAGCATGCCGCTGGGCCACGGGACTACTGGGGTCGCCATGGACCAACTGACGATTGGCGACAAGGCTGGAGCCAGCGTGCACCCGTACATATTGGCGAGGGGACTGGTGGCTGAGGCGATAGGCGTACGAAAGAATCGGTGCATGATCTCGGCAGTGTTCTTCGACGTGGGCGAGACGATCGTGGACGAGTCTCGGGAGTACGGGACCTGGGCGGACTGGCTGGGCGTGCCTCGGCACACCTTCTCTGCCGTGTTTGGTGCGGTGATCGCTCGTGGCCTTCACTACCGGGAGGCCTTCCAGGTTTTCCGGCCCGGCTTCGACCTCGCCGCCGAGCGAGAGCGCCGGGCCACCGCCGGCCAGCCCGAGTCGTTCACCGAGGAGAACCTGTACCCCGACGCCCGCCCGTGCCTCGTCGCCCTTCGCGAACAGGGCCTGCTCGTCGGTCTGTCGGGCAATCAGACCGCCCGAGCCGAAACCATCCTGCGCGCACTCGACCTACCGGTCGACGTTATCGGCACCTCGGACGGCTGGGGCGTAGAGAAGCCGACAGCCGCGTTCTTCGATCGGATCGTGGTCGAGGCTGGTTGCCCAGCGGGCCAGGTGCTGTACGTCGGTGACCGGCTGGACAACGACGTCCGGCCGGCGCAGGCGGCTGGGATGGCTACCGGGCTGGTACGCCGAGGCCCGTGGGGGTACATCCTCGAGGACCCGGACGTGTCGTCGCGCTGCCTGTTTCGGATCGACTCTCTTGCTGAGCTGCCGGAGTTGGTCCGCACGCACAACGAGCCGACGAACTAACTCCCGGGCAGTACGGCACGGCTCGTCGCGGCCAGGGCTGCGATCCGCCCATCGAGCTGGTGCCCGTGCTGGCTGTCGGCCAGTGCCCCGCGTACCGATTGGACGTGGGTGAGGCCGGTGCCGTACCAGTCGGTGTTCAATGCGTCGAGGGCGGCGTATCCGGCGAAGCCGTTGAGCCGGCCGACGTCGTAGAAGTCGGGCCACTCTGGCGGCGTGCCGTCGCCGTCGATCGCGGTCAGGGCGAGGTCGATCTGGTGCCGGCTCGCGGCTCCGTTGCTGGCGTGTGCGTCCACCTCCGACGCGACGCAGTGCAGCCAGGATCGGACCGTCACCCACCCTTGTGGCGATGTGGCCACGACAGGCAGCCGCCGGATGGCCTCCTCATACCGATCGAGAAAGGTCTGCACATGCCCCCCGTTTCTTCGCGGGTAGGTTGTCAGATCGCGTCGGCGACCGCATCGGCGAGGCTTGTCGCGTCATCCTGGAGCAGTCGTTGGAACTCGTCCTTGGCCTGACCGTTCGGCTTCGCGTCGATCCGAACAGCGACGACCGCTGACTTGTGAACGACGGCCGCACCAGCGATGCTGCCGTCCAACGTGGTGGTGTAGCAGCTGCTGCGAGTTATCGGGCTGCCACTGGTTGCCGGGTTTTCCATGCAGAAACCCGTAATCTCAGATTTCGCGGTCTCGCCGAGCACGTCGGCCTGATTGTGGCCATCGCCGGTGGCCAGGAGGTGCGCGCTGTCGAGCCAGATTTGTACTTGTAGCTGGGTTCTGCCGTCGCGAGCGAGGCCGAGGACGGGGCACATCGAGCTGTTCTGTCGCGCGTCGCTCCCTTGGGCCTCCGCGTCGTCGATGCCGGGGAACCTGGCCTGTGGCTGGACGAGGACATTCGAGGGGATCGCGCGGACGATCGTCTGACAGTCGGGAAACCGCTGAAGCGGCGGGGTGTCCGGCTTGCTGCACGCTCCCGCGCCGAGCGCCGGTAGCACGGCTAGGCAGCCGTACAGCGCCACCCGGGAGGATCGAAGTGAACGGGCTCTCACTCGTTGTCCTCCGTGATCCCGGCAGCCTTCTCCCAGGCCTTGGTCGCTGCTTGCCGGTAGGCCGTCATGGCGATCCGGATGGCCGCGTTGACCTGGCGCTCGAACGATTCCTTCGTGTGAGTCCGTAGGCTTCCCCTCGCGATGAAGACCTCGATCTTGGCGGGCGCGCCGTGCGTGGTGATGGTGACGGTTTTGTCCAAGGACGACGCGCTGACTCTGAGATCTTGTAACCGATCGTGAAGTTCCGCCACCCGATCCTCCACGTGCACCCGAATGCTAACTCCGGCGAACTTGAAGCATTGAAGCGCCCAACTCAGGAGATGTTATGCGAAGTCGTCGTTCGGATACTCCAACTGTCCGACTCGCGATTTAGTTACCTCCGCACTGCGCATGCGCGGCCAACGCGCCGGGTTCGGCGACTCCTTTACTCGGGTGGTTTACGCACCGAGTGACCTGGGCCGACGTGCGTGAGCACGCTGCTGGCCACCGGAGGAGGCGGAATAGGCATCGTCACCCGGAAGCCGTGCCGATGGTGCACATGCTGGGCGCCGCGGTAGCCACGGCCGTGATGACCAGCATGGCGACGCTCAATGTCCAGAGCGTCGTGGCCGTGCCGACCGCTCCGGTGAGGAAACCGCCGGTGAGTGAGCCCAGAGGGATGCAGGCCCACGCGACCAGCTTGCCCGCGCCGCGTACCCGGCCGAGCAGCTTGTCGGGTGTGAGCCGATACATTTCAGCAACAAGTGCCACGTTGAAGGCGGGTGTCGCGAGCGCACCGAACCCGTACGCGGCCCCCGGCCACCACGGGTTGGGCATGAAGACCAGCGCAAAGGTGTGAATGACGTAGAACCACGAACCGACAAGGATGATCTGTCGGGCAGTCGGGCTGCTCGTCGCGCGGCGCTTGGAACGCCGAGCGGATCAGCAGTAACGCCACGAACGACAGGGCGTAGGTGGACGCGTCGAACAAGAATGGTGCGGCCGCCGCGACTGCGAACAGTATCCCGCCCAAGGGCTGGCCGAGAAGCTCCGACGCCTGTGTCCTCGCCTGGTTCTGGGCTATGGCAGTGGGCGACTGCTCGTCGCGTCGTTGCTTGCCGTGTTCAAGCCGTGGATCAGCGCCAGCTACTCCAGGCCCCCTCAGCATCTGAAACACGGCTCTAGGTGTGTCCTACCGTCTCGGCGGTCAGGGCCGAAAGCTGGCCCGGTACTCCGTTGGCGTGCGGCCGGTCAGCTCCCTGAATGCGGCGTTGAACGCCGACAGTGAGGTGTACCCGACCATGAATGCGATTGTGGTTACCGGGGTGTCTCCCGCGGCGAGCTCCTCGATCGCACCCAACACCCGCATTCGGCGCAGGACCGCGCGCCAGGTCATGCCGGTCTCGTCCTCAAAGCGCCGTGCCAGCGACCGCGGCGCGAGGCCAACTTCGTCTGCCACGTCCTCGAACCGGACCTCACCGCCGAGCTGCTGCTCGGTCAGCTCAAGGGCCCGGCGCAGTTCCGGTGATCGCCCCGCCGGCACGACGACCGGGCTCGGCTGCTGGGCGAGCCGCCAGGTCACCGCGGCGAGCGCGGCGAACAGCGTCTCCGCGTACGCCGTGAGGGGCTCGTCGCACTCGCCCCACGTGCGGCACTCGGTCAGCAGTGCGCGTGCCAGCGGGTTGAGGTCGAATACGGTCAAGGGTGCTGGCGGGGCCGGAGTGAATCCGGTATCGAACAGGACCGACGCGGTCGTGACCGGCCGCGGGATGCTCACCCGGATCGGTCGGCCCGCCTCGATCAGGGCGGCCCGTGCCGGCGGCAGCAACCATGCCTGACCCTGCGCCTCCAGCCGGAGGGTCCCGGCGGAGGCGCAGAGCAGGTAGTGGCGCTCCACACACAGGTCGCGAGCGAACTCCGGCGCGAACGTGCGGACGAAGCTGTACGCCTTGTGGGTCATCGACGGCCTCGCACGGGCCGATTCTAGAAGTTCGTCGTGATCCCGGTTACGCCACCGTCTCCAGCAGGTCGGCGCGAAAGCGTCGGCTCACCGGCGCTGCGATCATCATCGGCCGGATCACCTCGCCGAATTGCGCGAAGGAATCCGACCTCAGGTAGGCGGCGAACGAAGCCTCGTCGTTCCACTCGTGCACTATGGTGACCGCGGTGTCGTCCTCACGCGCGCCGTAGATCCGGAAAGCGATGTTGCCCGGCATGGCGCGTACCCGATTACCCTGCCCGTCGAGTTGGGCGAGGGCATTGGCCCGGTCGGTGGCAGCGGTCTTGAAGTCGACGATCGCGATGAACACGAGGACCTCCTGAATATGGCGGCGACGGCCGCGGATTGGATAGCTCGATCCTCCGGCCGCGAGCGGCCAGCCCGCCTCTGCCAGTCGGACGCGTTCACGCTCCCAGCGGACACGCCCGCTCTTCACCTGGATCCAGACAACCGCCACAGCAGCCAAGAACGCCCACGATTCGGCACGTCCGGACGTCCTCGCACCCGCGGCACGGTCGATGACTATCGAGAGCGATTTGGGGCGTCAGCGTCGGTGAGCACTGTCTGCGGCAGATCCATCCTTCATGTCACAGGGGGTCGGGGTATCCCGTCTCGTGGGTGTAGGCACGACGACCACGGAGGAGCGCACGATGGACCCGCGATTGAACTACTTCGCCGACCCGACCGCCGGCAAGGCCCTCAAGCACTTGATGTCGTTGGGCCGGGAGCTCAAGAACTCGTCGTTGCCGACCGCCACGCAGGAACTGGTGGCGCTTCGCATCAGTCAGATCAACGGCTGCGCTGTGTGCATCGACATGCACACCAAGGAGGCCGCCGCTGCCGGCGAGGCCTCGGTGCGGCTGAACCTGGTCGCGGCCTGGCGGGAGGCCACGGTCTTCACCGAGGCCGAGCGTGCCGCGTTGGAGTTGGCGGAGCAGGGGACCCGCGTCGCGGACGCGGCCGGTGGTGTCAGCGACGAAGTGTGGGCGAACGCCGCCAAGCACTACGACGAAGGGCAGCTCATGACCCTGGTGATCCTGGTGTCCCTCATGAACACGGTGAACCGGTTGAATATCATTACCCGGCAGCCGGCCGGCAACTATGAGCCTGGGCAGTTCCACTGAACGGCATCATCAACGGGCTCGAGTTTCGGCTGCGGGCTCCGGGCCCTCGGGTTCGGGGGATTACTCGGGCTGCCGGTCGTTCGTGTCAGGAGATGCCTGTGCCGGCGAGTACGGCCGGGTGAAAGGGCTTCGGGGAGGGGATCCGACGTGAGCAAGGTCGAAGAGTTCGAGGACCTGCGACCGCTGCTGTTTTCGATCGCCTATCGGATCCTGGGCAGTGTGGGGGAGGCCGAGGATGCGGTGCAGGAGACCTGGCTGCGTTTTGACGGCTCGGTGACCGTTCCCACGTCGACCAAGGCTTTTCTGTCGGCCGTGGTGACGCGGATCTCGATCGATGTCCTGCGCTCCGCGCGGGTTCGGCGGGAGGAGTACGTGGGCCCGTGGTTTCCCGAGCCGTTGCTGAGCGATCCGTATCAGGATCCGGCGCGGTCGGTGGAACTGGCCGACTCGGTGTCGATGGCGGCGTTGCTGCTGCTGGAGCGGCTGAGCCCGCTGGAGCGGGCGGTGTTTGTGCTGCGGGACGTGTTCGCCTTCGGGTTCGACGAAATCTCCGTGGCGGTGGGGCGTTCGGAGTCGGCATGCCGGCAGCTGCTGGTGCGGGCGCGGCGGCATATGCAGGACGGGCGGCCGCGGTTCGAAGCGGACCGTCGGGAGCGGCAGAAGCTGGCGACGCGGTTCTTCGACGCGCTGAAGAATGGCGATGTGAGCAGGCTGCGGGACCTGCTAGCCGCCGATGTGCGGTTGGTCGGGGACGGCGGCGGCAAGGCTCCGCAGTTGGCCAAGGCCATCATGGGTGCGGAAAATGTGGCGCGGGTCCTGACCAGCGTCTTCCCGTGGCTGATCCGGATCGACGTGTCACTCGAGTCGCACGAGGTTAACGGTGAGCCCGGCGCGATCTTCCGCGACCGGGACGGAAGGGTGCTCTATGTTCTGGCCCTCGATGTGCTCGGCGGGCAGATTCAGGCCATCCGCGCGGTGATCAACCCCGACAAGATCGGCCATATCGGGTCGGTCGCCGACGCCTGGGCGATTGACCGCGAGGTGAGGCAGGCCCGTCGGCAGTCGAGCTGACACCCGCCTCGTGGTCGCTCTCGGCGATCCGAAGCCAGGCATCCGCATTGACACCATCGTCTACCGATCCAGCGGCATCAACAAGAAACTCGGCGGGCGGCGAACGTGGCCGACGGTGCCTGCCGGGGCAACCCAAGAGCCCGTTCCTGAACCGAGGCTGCGGCGGGCGTGTCGAGGCGCTGGTACAAAGAAACGACTGTTGGGTGGGCACCTGGAGGTCGAGGGGATCAGCGACTGGGCAGCGTGGAGCCCAGCGGCGGGGTCGGCGTGCCGTAGAGACGGGTGGCGTACTCCGCGTATGCCCGTGGGGCCGCTTCGACGATGAGGGCGCGAACCTCGCCGGGCATGTTACGCAGGGCGTCCTCAACGGCGGCCGGGTCGCCCTCGTACATCATGATCCCGAAGAACAGCGATATCTTGTCCGGCGGGGTCCCGGCGGCGGAGGTGGCCACCATCGTGTCCCACTCGTCGCCCGTGATGTGCTTTTCGATCAGTGGGAGCACATGCTCCTCCTCGTCGCCGAGATGTTCACGCAGCACCGGCAGGAACTGGTCGAGGGTGTTCAGCGCGTGGTCGCGGCTTTCGGCGTTCCCGTCGGTCCGCCAGACCGCCAGCGTCGTCGTCAGGTCGAGCACGAGCTGCGCGATGCGCCGGTGCTGTTCCTCCATGCGGTGGACGAGCGGTTGAATCTCTTCCGGGCAGCGCTCGCGCAGCCGCGGCCAAAGATCACGGTCCTCACCGCCGTGATGCTCCTCTAGCGCCACATTGATAGTTCCGAAGTGGTCGGCGATGATCTCCGCCCGCTCGCGGTCCCCCGCCGCCGCGCTGCGGACGAGGTCGGGTACCAGGCCGAACTCGCGCCGAAATGCGGTATGCACCATGTGCATCTCTCGGGTCATCTGTCCCGGTTGTTTCGCTGCCATGCGGTCCTCCTCAGACGATTGGCCTTCTGCTGTCGCGAACGAACTGGCTGTGGCAGCGGTTCATCGCTGCGCCGAATCAGTGGCGCAGGTCATCGCGACGCGGTCGCCATGACCTGCGATGCGCCGACGGCGTCGTCGACGGGCACGCGGCGAAGGAGCGAACATCGGCCCACCCAGTGGTGGCGGTAGCGGAGTCTGTGCCCGTTTTGCGCCGACGAGACGCAGGGGCCCCGGTGACAGGTGTAGCGCCCGCAGCCCGATCCGGAAGTCAGGTCGCGGTGCCCCGCATTCACCAAGGGGATGCCGCCCGATCCGACCCACACCGCCTCGGCCCACCCGGCCCTACGCAGGCGTCCCTGCTCATTCTTGACGATGTTGACGCCGTACCGGTGCCGATTACGGGCATTCGGCCCAGGCGACGACCGGAACCGGAAGGTCCCGCCTCCCAGGCCCTTGACGAGTTCGGGGGGTGTCGTCCCTATGGGATTTGTCGAGGAGTGGGTTCAGGTTGTGTGAGTCGCTGGGTGAGGTCGCCCATACAGGCCGTGATCTCGTCGGGACTGGTCAGGTCGTAGTGGGCTTGGCCGGTAGATGGTCCTGCCGATCGATGGTGACCAGAAGTGCCGTGTCGGCGAGCTCGATGACGAAGCTCACCACGGGGGTACCCAACTTGAGAATGTTCATTCTCAGTGACGATCTGTATCTTGAGAATGGTCATTCTCACCGCTAGTGGAGGTCCCGTGTCACTGACGACCGCGGCCCAGGAGGCCCTGCGTGGCCAACTGCTCGACGCCGCCGAGCGGGTGTTCTACCTGCGCGGTATCCAAGCGGTGAACATGAGCGAGGTCCGGGCCGCCGCGGATCTGCCGATGAGGCGCGTGTACCAGCGGTTCCCGACGACGAGTGGTTCCACGAGCCTGATCACAGGCATCGTCACCGCGGCCGGTTTCACCGCCGGGGTCGCGAACGCCTCCCACTAGGCCACCACCGCGAGCGGTCCGCTGACCACTGTCGCCGGCGCCCGGGTGCTCACCCAGGCCGTCTGCGTCCCGGTTCTGGTCCCGCCCGGCTCGTCGACGCCGTCGTCGACAGCCCCTGACGCGGGTGGCCTCCCCTCCGCGGCGTCCTGCGGCGGCTCACCACCACACTCTCGGCCCGCACAACCGTGGCCGGGCCGAACGTTTCGACGATGGCAGGAGATCGACTATGTCGGTAGATGTGACGGCAGCAACAGATACCCACCCCCCGACGAGGACCGCGACCACGCGCAGACTCGGAAGGGACGGACACGAGACTCTCGACGGTGACGCGTCCGAGGGGACCTTCGAGCCGCTGCGCGGCGCCGCCCGTGCCCTGGTCGGGCACATGGAATCCAGCCTTGACATCCCGACGGCAACCAGCGTGCGGGACCTGCCAGCCAAGCTGATGGTCGACAACCGCATCGTGATCAACAACCACCTCGCCAGGGCCCGCGGCGGAAGGATCAGCGTCACCCACCTGCTCGGCTGGGCGATCGTCACCGCCCTACGGGACTTTCCCGAGCTGAACTGCTCCTTCGACGTCATCGACGGGCGCCCCGTCCTGGTCACCCCGCCTCACGTGAACCTCGGCATCGCCGTCGACGTGACCGACCCCGACGGCTCGCGGCGGTTGGTGGTGCCGAACGTCAAGGCCGCTGACCGGCTGGACTTCACGGCGTTCGTCCACGCCTGCGACGACGTCGTCACACGGGCCCGCGACGCGCGCTTGACCCCCGACGACCTCGCCGGCACGACCCTGTCGCTGACCAACCCGGGCGGCACCGGCACCGTCCACTCGGTGCCGCGCCTGATGCGGGGGCAGGGCTGCGTCGTGGCGGCCGGCTCGCTGGACTACCCGGCGCAGTACCACGGGGCCGGCCCCCGGACCCTCGCTGAGCTCGCGGTCGGCATGACCGTCACGCTCACCAGTACCTACGACCACCGTGTGATCCAGGGAGCCGCCTCGGGCGAGTTCCTGCGACGCATCCACCAGCTGCTCACCGGCGCCGACGGCTTCTACGACGACATCTTCGCCGCGCTGCGCATCCCGTATGCTCCCATCCGCTGGTCCGCGGACATCCACGTGGATCCGGACCGGGCCGTCGACAAGACGGCCCGGGTGCAGGCGCTGATCGACGCCTTCCGGGTCCGCGGGCACCTGATGGCCGACATCGACCCGCTGGTGTACCAGCAGCGGTCGCACCCCGACCTGGAGATCGAGAGCCACGGCTTGAGCTTCTGGGACCTGGACCGCGAGTTCGTGTGCGACGACCTTGCCGGGGCCGGAGTCCGGCGCCTGCCGCTGCGGGAGATCCTGCGGGTGCTGCGCGACGCGTACTGCCGCACCGTCGGCGTGGAGTACATGCACATCCAGGACCCGGTCCAGCGCCGTTGGTTCCAGGAACGCCTGGAGGCCCCGTACACCAAGCCGACCCGCGACGAACAGGTGCGGATCCTGGGCAAGCTCAACGAGGCCGAGGCATTCGAAACGTTCCTCCAGACCAAGTACGTGGGCCAGACCCGGTTCAGCATCGAGGGCGGGGAGTCGCTGATCCCGCTGCTGGACGCCGTGATGCGCCGGGCGGCCGAGGCCGGACTCGACGGCAGCGCCATCGCCATGGCGCATCGCGGGCGGCTGAACGTACTGACCAACATCGCCGGCAAGACCTACAGCCAGGTCTTCCGGGAGTTCGAGGGCACCGACAGTGCCGAGGGCTCCGGAGATGTCAAATACCACCTCGGCACCGAGGGCATCTACCGCAGCGTGAACGGGCAGACCCTGCCCGTGCTGATCGCCGCCAACCCCTCACACCTCGACGCGGTCGACGCCGTCCTGCTGGGCATCGCGCGGGCCAGACAGGACCGACGACCGAACAAGCCCTTCGGTACGCTGCCCGTGATCATCCACGGCGACGCCGCCATGGCCGGCCAGGGCGTGGTCGGCGAAACGGTTCAGATGTCGCAGCTGCGCGGCTACACCACAGGCGGCGCGATCCGAATCAACATCAACAACCAGGTCGGGTTCACCACCCTGCCCACCGACGCCCGCAGCTCGGTCTACTCCACCGACGTCGTCAAGTCCGTGCAGGCACCGGTCTTCCACGTCAACGGCGACGACCCCGAGGCGGTGGTACGTGTCGCCGAACTGGCCTTCGCCTACCGGCAGCGGTTCCACCGCGACGTCGTGATCGACCTCGTCTGCTACCGGCGGCGCGGCCACAACGAGTCGGACGACCCCTCGATGACCCAGCCCCGGATGTACCAGCTCATCGAACACAAGAGCACGGTACGGGCCCTGTACCTGGAAGCCCTCGTCGGCCGTGGCGACCTCACCGGCGACGAGTACGACCAGGCACACCGCGACTATCAGAACCGGCTGGAGCGGGCTTTCGCCGAAACCCGCGGCGCGACGGACAGCCCTGAGAGGCGCAGTTCGGCCGCGGCCGCCGGTCAGGTGTGGGCACCGACGGGAGCGCAGCAGACAACTGGCATCGCCCGGACGGATACCCGCGACACCGCGGTCGACCCCGCGGCCCTGGCCACGGTCGCGGACGCCTTCGGCACGACACCGGACGGCTTCGACGTCCACCCTAAACTCGCCCAACTGCTCGACCGGCGGACGCAGATGGGGCACGGAGGCGTCCCCGTCGACTGGGCCTTCGCCGAACTCCTCGCCCTCGGGTCGCTGCTGCTGGAGGGCACCGCGGTGCGGTTGGCGGGACAGGACTCCCGCCGGGGGACGTTCGTGCAGCGCCACGCCGTCCTGCACGACCGCGCCACCGGGAGTGAGTGGCTGCCGCTGACCAGGCTCTCCCCGGACCAGGCGCCGTTTGCGATCCACGACTCCCTGCTCAGCGAGTACGCCGCCATGGGCTTCGAGTACGGCTACTCCGTCGAACGAGACGACGCACTCACCGTGTGGGAGGCCCAGTTCGGCGACTTCGTCAACGGCGCCCAGATCGTCGTGGACGAGTTCGTCTCCTCCGGCGCCCAGAAATGGGGCCAGCACTGCTCCCTGGTGCTGCTTCTGCCTCATGGCCAGGAAGGACGCGGGCCCGACCATTCCTCGGGCCGCATCGAACGCTTTCTCCAGCAATGCGCCGAGGACAACATGACGATCGCCCAGCCCACCACCGCCGCCTCGTACTTCCATCTGCTGCGCCGGCAGGCTCACGCCCGGCCGCGTCGCCCGCTGGTGGTGTTCACCCCGAAGTCAATGCTTCGCACCCGTGCCAGCGCCAGCCCGCTGAGCGCCTTCACAGCGGGCCGGTTCGAGCCCGTCCTGGACGATCCCACGGTCGCCGACCGCACCGCGGTGCGCCGGGTGCTGATCGTCACGGGCAAGCTCTACCACGAACTGGCCGCGCGGCTGGCGAAGTTCCCGGACCCGGCGGTCGCCCTGGTCCGCATCGAGCAGCTCTACCCGCTCCCGGACCAAGAGCTCCGCGCCCTGCTCAACACCTACCCGGCCGCGGACCTGATCTGGGCTCAGGAGGAGCCCCGCAACCAGGGCGCCTGGACCTACCTGCTGGCCGAACTGGTACCTCTGTTGGGCGGACGGCCGCTCGGCCTGGTGTCCAGGCCCGCGTCGGCGGCACCCGCCACCGGGTCCGCCAAGAGGCACACCGCAGAACAACTCGACCTCGTGGCACGTGCGCTCGGGCGCTGATGACGTCCGCCACGACGAACATCTCCAGCGCGCGGCCGGGTGCTGTCGTCGCCGGCGTACCTGCTGCTCGCGGCGCTGATGGTGGGTGTGGGCGGGGTACTGGTACACCGGCGGGTGCCGGCCTAACTGGGGATCGCGCCTGGTCGACATGTGCGACCGCAGGGAGCTCGCGCCGTTCCACCAGCACCCGCCGGCTGTGTCGAAGGCATACAGCGGTGGGATTGGCGACGTGGGTTCCTGCTCACTAGTGCCCCGACCGGGAACGTTGGCCGGGTCGGGGACTGGCTCGCCGCGGGCCCAGCGGCACATACTTGTTACGACGTATGAAATACATTAGCATCGGGCACATGGCCGAAGAACGTGACATCACTGCGTTCGCCGGGGCCGTCATGGGCCTGGTGAACGTGATCCGCCGAGGGCAGGGGCGAGCCTTCGACACCGAGCTGGTGGCGATAATGGAACTGCTTCTCCGCCGCGGCGCGCTGTCGCCGGGCGAGATCGCGGCCGAGCTAAACGCGAAGCCGTCATCGGTGACCGGCCGCCTGAAGTCCCTGCGCGAGTCGGGGCGCGTGGTGATCCGCCCGGACGCCGTGGACGGCCGCCGCTACACCGTTGAGCTCAGCAGGGCCGGCGAGCAGGAGATGGACCGCATGGTCGAGGAAGGCCTCCGCCTCTTCGCCGCGTGGACCGCCGCCTGGACGGACGAGGAGATCAGCACCTTCACACGCCTTGCCGGGCGGCTCGTGGGGGCGCCCGGCCCAGCGCCCACGCGGGCCAAGCCTGGCAAGCGTGACCAGTGGTGGAAGCACGACGCAACCAACGAGGGGACCTCATGACACGCACCGCGACATCGCCACGGCCGGACCAGGCCTTGCAGCCGGCCCATCCCGACCGGCGAACAGTGTCCACCAGGGCCCGGACCGTCCTCGGTGCCATCGGAGTCGTCTCGCAGATCCTGTTCATGGCCGGCTGGCTGATCCCCGAGACCTGGCAGCCACAGGGCTACAGCATCGTCCGGGACACCATCAGCGACCTGATGGCACGTACGGCACCCCACGCCGAGGTCCCAGTGACCCTCCTGATCACGGCGGGAATCGGCACGATGCTCTTCGCTCTCCTTGGACTGCGTCCGGCCCTGCGTGGTGCCGGTCGAACCGCCTACTACGCCCCGTGGATGCTCGCCTTCTCTGCCGTCGGCTTCGGCAACGTCCTGTCATTCCTGCAGATCCCCTGCCAGTCGGGCGCTTGCGGCGCGCACGCGGCCACCTCCACGTTCGCGGGCGCCCAGGACGTGATCGGCGGCGTCGTCGTGGTCACGCTCCTGGCCATCTCGCCGTTCCCGATGTCGCGGCGCCTGAAGGAGGCGCCCGGCTGGCAGCGGCTCGGCGCGCCGTCCCTGCTGGTCGGTGTCGCCGTCATGGCGTCGTACATCGCCTTCGGACTGCACTCGACCGCGGCCGTCCATGGCCTGCTTGAGCGAACCGTCGCGACCATCGGATCAGGCTGGACCGCCGTCCTCGCCGTCCAGCTGATCCGGACCGCTCGACGGCCCGAGAATGATTGCAGCAACCGGCCTCACGACAGTCTCCCGCACGCGAACTGAGCCCCGCCGGGCGGAAGGGATGACGCGTCACGGCGGGCGGAGCCCGAGCGGGCTCAAGCCACTGCGGGGCCGAGCAAGCAGGCCGGACGGGGCCGCTGCGTGAGCCGCCGACGCCGGATCCACCCCATCGTCACGCCGTGAGGGGCAGCGCGCGTCTGCCCCATCGGCGGCCCGTGTCGAGTCTGGAGAACATTCCTCAGGCATGCCCGCGGGCCGGCTCAGTGTTGATTATCAAGTACCAGAACGAGCAGGGCCCGGTGCTGCTGATGCGGTCACTGTCCCAGCTGGAGATCCGCGCACTCGAACGGTATCCGGAGATCCAGATGCACCCCGGGAAGGCCCTAGAGGCGTTGAGTGCAGCGATCATGCAGCTGGAGCCGGTCGCGGGGGAGTGACGGCGGTCAGGGCACGAGCGTGTCGACGGCTTGCGCACGGGGCCCGCGGCTGATGTGAGTGCGCGGACCGGAACAGCCTGCCCGACCAGATTCGCGAGGTCCGTTGGAGCAGGCCATGACATGTGTCGGGTCTCGGCCGTCGTTCAGCCCAGCGCCGTGCGGGCCTCGAGCAGAACAGTCGGCGAGGTCGACGCGGCCAACACCTGCCGCAGTGCCTCGCGGTACGCCGTGTCGAATGCCTGCGCCGCCGGTACCGCCACGTCGGGCTCGACGCCTGTGCCCTCCCAGTTCCCGCCGGTGATCGGGTTGACCGAACGCGCGATCGGCACCGTGATCTCGAACGTCGGCGTGATCGGGAAGGCTTCCGTGGGATGCGCGCCGCCGCGTGTCGTCTCGCCGATCAGTGTGGCCCGACCCTGCGCCTTGAGGTTATAGCAGAACTCCTCGCCGGCGGAAAAGGTAAAATCGCTGGTCAATAGGTAGACGGGGCGGTCGAGGTAGCGCTCGCCGGGCAGCCAGGACAGGCTCCAGTACTGGCGGGTGAGACCAGTTGCGCCGTCATAGATGTTGTTGAGGTGGGTGTCCCCGTCGGGGAAGAAGTAGCTGGTCCAGAAGATGACTCCGTCCGGCGAGCCACCCCGGTTCTTGCGCAGGTCGACGATGAGCGCGTGGGTGTGTGAGACCAGCTCCATCGCCGCGGCGATCGCCCGGCCTCCGATGGCGGCCCCGGTCACACCTCGCAGATCGAGATAGCCGACATTGCCGTCGAGTCGCTCCACTCTGGCGATGCCGTGGTTGGTGAGCCGCTGCTGCTCCCGCCAGGCCGCCTCCAGCTCGGACTCGGCGAGCGCCTCGTGCAGGCTCTCGTCGCGTACCCGTACCCGTAGGTGTCTGTCCTGGCAGATCTCGAACAATGTGGCGGTCAGCCGCTCGCCGAGGGCCGCCTCGTCCAACCCTTCGTACTGGCCGGCCGCAAGCTCTTTGAGGATGGCCGTGGCCGCCTCCTCCGCCTTGTCAGCGAAGATGTACTTGCCCCGGAGTAGTTCAACCGCTTTCTCCACCAGGCTCATCGGCATGCGGCCGATCCTATCCAGCAACCGGGCCCGTCCGGCGCCCCTGCTCGACCGATTGCCTACAGCTGGGTCCGCTCGGTGGCCCCCGCACCTGTCCCGGCCCGACTGAGTATTGCCCCGGCCTGCGCCGCGGTCCTCGGCGGAGGCGCGCAGCTCGACCTCAACTGGGCGGTCGACGCTGCGAGATTGACCGAACGGTCTCGCGCGGCTCGCCCTGGGCCTCCCGACAGCGTGATGAAGGTGACCGAGCCCGGGGTCAGGGGTCGGACGACGACTTGCCGCGCTTGGCGATGCGGGAACGCTACTCGTCGGGCAGGACCTGGTCGCCACGCAGACTCAACTCGCGGAAGCGCGTCGATCCGGCCGAGCGTGGCCTCCCTTCCTGTTGTGGCATGACAGCCTGCCCGTGCGCGTCGTGAGGCGCTGAGGGACTCGCCGGTCCGGCGCTGCCCGTGCGGGAACTCGGCCTGCTCTCGCGAGTTTGAACCGGGCGTAGCGCTGCGAGAGCGCACTCGGCGTCGAGCAGGGCGCAGGGCATCCTCGGCCACCTCAGGTGCCGCCCGCGTGGACTTGCCCGGCCAGTGGACGATGACCTGGACCACGGTGACCAGCGAACCATCGCGGCGACATGCTACCGCGCGCCGACCGATGCGGACGGATCACGATCAGCGTGCGTGGCATGCAATCATGGCGGATGCGTATCGCTCCGGGCACGGTGCGCACGCTGAACGAGGCACAATTCGCACAGCAGTTCCGTGAGGCGGCCACCGCACTGATCCGCGATCAGTTCGCCGGGATCCGTGCGTTGAGGAACCGCATCTACGGCTGAGTCGTACCGAGAGGGTGTCGTGATTCCAACCCGCCGCGCTCGCCCCGCCCCGTGGGCCGTGGGCATGTGTATGACGCTCATGGTCGCGGTCAGCGGCTGCCAGCCGGATTCATCGCCGCAGCCTCAGGCCACGCCCTGTCCCGTGCCCTCGACCGTGCCAGCCGGCACCGACGCGCCGGCCGATCAAGCCCCCGGCGGTGGGGGGCTACAGATCGTCGATCATGGCTACACTCAGGTCGGCGGCAGTGGTTACTCGGTCAGCCTCGGCGCCCTCGTGCGCAACACGAGCAGCCGGACCGCCTACCGCACCACAGTCGCCCTGCGGGTGCTCGACGTGCAGGGCCGCACCGCAGTAGACCCACTCAACGCGGCACAGCTCGTCCTGGAAATCCCCCTCATCGGGCCCCGACAGCAGGTGGCCGTCGGTTCGTCGGCCGGCGTGCGCACCGACGTGAGCGCCAACGGCGCGCCCGACAAGGTGACTACGTTCGACGTCTCGCTCGGTACGACGCGCTGGCTGCTCGCGGGCAACGTCGCGTCTGTGCCATCGATTACGGCCACCTACCGTAGCCTTGAGCTTGACGCCCAGCAACCTGAGTCTGGCAGCCTGCGGTATGCCGCCGCCTCGACGTCGTGCCGGCCGTTGGTCTCCAGAGGTACCGCTGCCGTGTTCGTCAACCCAGCCGGCACGGTCGTGGGTGGCGCGTTCGACCCGGCCACGGGCTCACCACGCTGCGGTACCGCGGGATACGACGAATACCTTCTGGCGCCCCGCAGCATTCCGCGGAACATCGACGAGGCGAAGACCCAGATCACCCCGTACTGCGATCTCGTCGCGGTCGGCGGCGACTCCAAGCCGTCCGGTGGGCCGTTCAACTGAAGTCCGTGATCGATCGGCGGTGTGGTGACGGCGCCGGGCAGCCCGGACGAACAGGAGCTGGACTTCCTCGGTAGCTTCACGGCCGCGAGCGCCGCCGGCTCCGCCTGACGGCGCCTGCCCGGAGATGGACGCGTTGATGACGGTTGGCTCTGCTCGCATGACGGGGCTCGATCGAGGATGAGGCAAAGGGTTGCGTCCTCCAACATCGTTGCGTTAGATGCGACTTGATGGTCGATCTTCCGGCGGCGCACCTGGTGCTCCTCGGCGACGCCTGACGACCAGTCCAACCAGCGGATCATGACGGAAGATTTGAGCCGGCAACCGGGACCGGCCCGAGCCGAACTCCCGGGCCGGCCGCACCCGGATCAGCAGCCCGAGTCTCTTCACGACGGCCTGTTCCTGTCCACCCGCTTACGCCACTCCGTTCATGCGAGGTCCGGGCCGGCCGGCGGCGCCCAGGCCCGACGGAGGCGGGACGGGATGCCGGCAGCCGGTACGTCCGCGACAACGTGCCGGCAAGAATTTTGCAAGCTCGCGGTCTACGCGCGTGTACCAGTGTGGAGGCACCAAACCCGGACCGCCCGATTTGAACACCGGCATCGGTATGGTTGCGGGCTTTCACACGATGATCGGAGTGTGCATGCGCACAAAGATGGTGCTGGCGATGGTAGCGGTAGCGACTGCCACCGTGCTGGTTCCCGCCACCGCCTCGTCCGCCAACCCTGTCGCGACGACCGGGAATCCGGTCGGCGCGGCCTCGCAGGCGCAGGCCCAGAGCCCGCTGCGCGCTCCCGTCCGGGCCGCGACGGTGGGCGGGGCGCGGGCCGCGATCGCCGCGGCCACCACCAGGCCCTCGGGAGTGAACCCGACCGACAACGTCTACTGCACCCAGAATGACAACATCTACTCCGCGGACAGCTACGAGTACGTGTCGGCGGAGATGCTCGACACCGGCAACAGTTACGGGATGCTGCGCGCCCGCGGCGACGCCCCCGGGCCGTGGGAAGCGTTCGAGATCTGCAACGATATGACGGCCGGCTACTACTACATCATCTCCCAGGACAACGGCCTCGTGGTGACAGGCGAGCGGACCTTCACCGGAAGCACCTACGGTGAGCTGCGCGCCCGGAGCACCAGCGTCGGAGCGTGGGAGAAGTTCAGCCAGGTCTGCAACTCCGACCACACCGTGTCGTTCATTCAACAGGACGGCGGCATGGTGGTCTCAGCGGAGATGACCTACACCGGCGGCAACTACGCGATGCTGCGCGCTCGCAGCACCAGCATCGGACCGTGGGAGAAGTTCTACACCGACTACTCGGACTGCTGAAGTACGGTTCGCCCCCGCCCGGCGGGTATCCCGGGCGGGGGCGAATCGGCGCGCGGCGCGCGTCCCGGCTTACCGCAGCCTCGGCCGCACTCGTATGAGGGTAAGCCCCAGGTGCCTGGGGGCAATGATGTTTGGACCCGGAATCCGATCCGGAACTCGCGCTCGCTATTGCCTACGCCGCGGATCGTTCGGTGTCTGCGGGCTGTACTGCCGGATCCATGGCTGGCCCTCGGGACGGACACCCTGATTGAGGTGATGCCGGCGTCCATGCAAGCGTCGGATGAGCTGCGGGTGCTGTGGATCGGCGTCGGGTGTGACGCTGCGGTGGCCGCAGGCCGCGACGTAGCAGAGGCGATCGGACCGTCGGGATGGCCGCCTCCCAGGCGGAAATGTTCGGCGGACGGCTGGAAGCCGGCGCGCCGGAACCCAGCGGCTCCCAGAGCGGGCCGGGCGGCACGTGCACGCCGAGGTGCGTGCGTTGATGCGTGGCGCACAGGGGCTCCAGGTTGCCGGGCGATTCGACCCACTCCCGAAATTGCTCGTCGGTCTCCAGGCCCATCAAGCCAGTGCGGCTGCCAGTCGGGTGGCTACCTCGTCAGGTGTCGGCATCGCAGCGATACGACGAGCGATTTCCTCCGCCTTCAGCCGGTAGCTAGAGGCTTTCGCTACATCGATGACGGTGCGCGCCACCGCTATCGCGTCGACCGGCTCGGATGTGACCTGCACCGCCGCTCCGGCCGCCGCCACGCGTTCGCCCTGTCCCTTCTGGTCGGCTCCTTGAGGGAGCAAAACGAGAGGGCATCCGGCTGCCAGCGCTCCGAGATTAGTGCCGGCGCCACCGTGGGCCACAACGATATCGATCTTGTCCAGGAGTAGGTTGTAGGGTAGAAAGTCTTCGAACACGACCTGTGGATGGTCGACGGTGAAGTCCCCGGCAGACGTCGTCGTACCGAGAGTGATTCGCAGGCCAGCGCCGTGTGCCGTCAGCTCGTTGATCAGAGGGCTAAGCGCCGTGGGATTCGTGAAGACGGTGCCGAAGGTGATGAGCACCTTCGGGTCACCGGTCAGGGGCTTCGGTTCGCGCGTCGGTGTACCGGAAGGAGCCTGGTGGGCTTCCGGCCGAAGGGGCATCCACCCTGGGGGAGGCTGCCAGCCTTCGACCTGAAGGTCGGGAGGGCAGATGTCCAGGGTCCAGCGGGCTGCATGCCAGGACACGCCCCGTCTCGCGTAATCCTGGACTGCCCGGTCGGACGAGGCGCGGATGAAATCGGCGGACACGTCCGCACCAAAGGTGAGCACGGCGTGAGGCACGTCGCACACCGACGCCAGGTACGGCCCTACAAAGTCCATCGGATCGTGGATCACGATATCGGGCCGCCACTGCCGGGTGACAGACGTGCACTCCTCGATCGAGAGGTCGATCCGGGCGGTGACGAAGGCCTCGATCGCGGCGTCCTGGTTGCTGCTGGTGCGTAGGTCCGTACCGGACCGGCTGGCCACCTCGGCGCGGACAGTCGGACTGTCCGCCCCGGCAAACAACATATCGAGGTCTTCGTCCGCGAAGGAATGAGCCAAAGAGGCGGGGACCAGGATTGCCACGCTGTCTCCCCGGCGACGGAAGGCCCGTGCCAGGGGCAGCAAAGGAAGCAAATGGCCATAGACGGGCACACCGGTGAAAAGTACGCGCATGTAATTATAATAGCCCCGACGTGGGGATCGCCGTTGGGTCACCGGGTGGGGCTCGGAACAGATCAGCAACCGGTTGACGGTGGATTTTCCCGGATGATGAGTCCATACGCATCTCACACGAGGCGAGCTGCCAGTCTCTTTTCGAGCGTTGAAGCCCGAATTGGTCGCGTGTCTGCGGACCGGTCGCGCGTTGCGGATGCCGCGCTCTACCGCGTGTTTCAAAGTCTCTGATTCGGGGCTTGTGAAACACCGCCCTTCTCGGGCGTCCCGACCACGACACCCGAGGGGTGGGCGTGATGCTGCTCGGCCCAGACCGACAACATGTAAGCATCGCGAGCCGAAACTAGAACACAACGAGGACGGGACCAGGCTGCGTTTCATAGGCGGGGTGGGAGCCACTCGTGGATCGCGACGATGTGAGTGTGGCCAGGTAGCGTACGGCGAGTTTGTCGTCGCGGGTGGCCACGCCGCGGTGGCGTTTGAGGCGGTTGATGCCGCGCTCCACCGCGTGGCGCCGCTTGTAGGTCTCGGGGTCGAAGGTCGGTGGCCGGCCGCCCTTCGACCCCTTTTTCTGCCGATACTTCGGCTGGTCGGTCTTGTTGGGGATGGTGGCTTAATGCCGCGTTCGCGCAGGTGCTCGCGGTTGGCTCGGCAGCTGTAGGCCTTGTCCGCGAGGACCCGATCGGGTCGGGTGCGGGGCCGCCCTCCGTCCGATCGGGGTACACGGATGCCGGCCAGGACCCGCTCCGTCGGAGCGGGGGAACTCAGCAATGCAGCCGACGCGAAACTCACCTCCCGGAGGCTGACCAGTTGACGCAATCAGGCGGTTGCGATACTTTCGCAACCAGATGGTTGCTACTTGCTGGAGGTAGGCATGGCCTTTCCCGATCGAATCGAGCGGACCGTCGAGATCGCTCACCCGCCGGCTGAGGTATGGGCGGCGCTGACCACGGCCGAGGGGCTGAGCGCCTGGTTCGGCAAGGACGCCGCCATCGACCTGCGCCCCGGCGGCTCGGCCCGTCTGACGGGCGACAGCGGCCACAGCCTTGACATACGGGTGGAACGGGTGGAGGAGCCGACGGTGTTCGGCTACACATGGCGTCTGCACGGGCTGCCCGAGGACGATCCACGCCGCACCTACGTCGAGTTCACGCTGGAGCCGAGTGGTGCGGGCACTCGGCTGACCGTGGTCGAGTCCGGTTTCGCGCAGCTTCCCGAGGACGCGCACCGCACGGCCTTTGACGGCAACACCCACGGGTGGGCGAGGAAGCTGGGCGAGCTTTCCGACTACCTCGATGCTGCCGCCTGACGTCGAGGCGGTCGCTGAGCGCGTCTTCACTGCCCTGGCCGACCCGAGCCGGCGCACCATCCTGGCCGCGCTGGCCTCGAAGGGTCCGGCGACCGCCACGGACCTGGCCGACCGCCTGCCGATCACGCGGCAGGCGATCGCCAAGCACCTGGCGCTGCTGGCCGAGGCGGGTCTGGTGACGGCCGAACCGGGTGAGCGGCGCCGCGTGCGGTACCGGCTGCGTTCAGCGCCGATGCAAGTGGCGCAGCAGTTCCTGGCCGCCCTGGCGCGCGACTGGGACGGCCCGCTCGACGCACTGAAAGAGCACCTCGACCAGCATGCTCGCGGATCCACGTGACGCAGGTCGCCGCCTGAGTACATCGACGAGGGAGGACCGTTGGCGAACGTGGAATCCCGGCGCGCGGCCACGCCGGCGACGGTACTGGCCGCGACGCTCGGGCTCGCCGCCACATGCTGGGTCATCGCGGTCTGGTTGATGGACGGCATGGATATGGGGGTCGCGACCCGGCCCGGGTCGTTCGGCTTTTTCGCCCTGGCGTGGGTGACGATGATGGCGGCGATGATGCTGCCGGGCGCGGCCCCGGCCGTGGCCAGGCAAGCGCAGGTCCGCGGTCGGGTGCGTGCCGCGCCGCTGTTCGCCGGATCCTATCTGGCCGTCTGGGCGCTGGCGGGTGTCGTGGCGTACGCGCTGGAGCGGCCGCACGGATCGCTGGCCGCCGGCGCGGTGGTGATCGCCGCGGGTGCGTACGAACTCACGCCGGTCAAGCGCTACTTCCGTCGCCGCTGCCACGAAGATGCCGGCTCTGGTCTGAAGTTCGGGCTCTGCTGCGTCGGCTCGTGCATCGGGTTGATGGCGATGCTGCTAGCGGTGGGCGTGATGAGCCTGTTCTGGATGGCAGCAGTCGCCGTTCTTGCCTGCGCCCAGAAGCTGCTGCCCGCGAAGGCCACCATCGATGTGCCGCTGGCGCTGGCGATCGTCTGGCTCGGACTTCTGATCATCTTTGCGCCCTCGCAGATTCCAGGGCTCACGCCACCGATGATGTAACGCTACCAATTCATACCAGGGAGACAGGCGATGACCAGTCACAAGACGGGGACGCGCGAGGAGTGGCTTGCCGCGCGGCTGGAGCTGCTGCAGGCGGAGAAGGAACTGACCCGGCGCGGCGACGAGGTGTCCCGACGGCGGCAGGAACTGCCCTGGGTCCGGGTCGACAAGGACTACCGCTTCGAGACCGATGAGGGGACGGCGTCGCTGGGCGACCTGTTCCGGGGACGCTCGCAGCTGCTCATCTACCACTTCATGTTCGGGCCCGACTACACCGCCGGATGCCCGTCCTGCTCCGCAATCGCCGACGGCTTCGATGGCTGCGCGGTCCACCTCGCGAACCACGATGTCACGCTCTGGGCGGTGTCGCGGGCTCCGCTGGCCGAGCTCGACGCATACCGGCAGCGGATGGGGTGGACGTTCCCGTGGGCGTCCTCATACCGCAGCGACTTCAACTTCGACTTCGGGGTGGCCCACACCAAACAGGAGTGGGAGGCCGGCGCCGTCGCGTACAACTTCGGTGAGCAGGACCTGCGGCCGGCGACCGGCGAAAAGGATTCCCGCGACGCCTTCACCCAGTCGATTGTCGGCACGGACTGGCAGACCTACCGGCGCGAAGGACCAGGCATGAGCGCGTTCGTCCTGCAGGACGGTACCGTCTACCACACCTACTCGACCTGCGAGCGGGGGTTGGACATCCTGTGGGGCATGTGGCAGTGGCTCGACCGGGCGCCGCTGGGCCGCAACGAGACCGGCCACTGGTGGCGCCGCCACGACGAGTACGACAACCAGTAAGAACGTGCCAGACCCGCCGCGCTGGTCTTGCCGGATCGGCGACGACGCAGGCACCGACACACCGATGCCTGTCCACGCCAGGCCGCCCGCGGCACGGGCGGCCTGGCGAGATGGCGCATCCTCGAATCGGGCCGATGCTGATGGACTGCGTGACTCTGGTCAGCCGGTACCGCCGACGCGACCCTGACCTGCGCGTCCTACTCCGCTGCCCGTCGAACGGTGGATGGGCCGCCGCGCGAGGTGGTCGTGGTGGGCTCTCCGGCGGTCAGACTGTTGATGGGGTGGCCGCGTAGCTCGCCAGGAGGTGTAGGGCCTGTTCGGAGCGGGATCCGGGTTCGGCGGTGTGCAGCCCGAGGAGTTGCTCAGGGTCGGCGTTGTGGGCGAGTGCCTCGTAGTTGAGAGTCAACTCGCCGACGACCGGGTGGTGAAAACGGTGGGCACCGTAGCTGTGCCGGTGCACGTCGTAGTCGGCCCACCATCGGCGGAAATCCGGGTCACGGATGGACAACTCGTCGACCAGTTCGGTGAGCTGGGCGTCGTCCGGATTCCGCCCGGCGTAGAGGTGCAGGCTGGCGACGGGGCCACGGGCCGCCTGCGGCCAGTCGAGGTAGAGCTCCCGCGCCGGCGTCGTCGAGGAGGACGAACCGCACGAGATTGCGCTCGCGGCGGGGTAGTGCGTCGAAGTCGGTGAAAAGAGCGAGTCGACGCGGTCACCATCGTGAACGCGCCCCCCAACGGCGCCCCTGGACCGCTAGGTATACCACCGGTATACTCACGATGTGAGTGACACGACGATCAAGGTACCGACCGAGGTCCGTGACAGACTGGCAGCGCTGGCGAAGGAGCGGTCGACGACGATCCGGGATCTTGTCGGTGCGCTTGCGAATGCGGAGCCGACGGCCGCGGAGCGTGCTGCTCAGATGGAGGAGAACGTTGCGGTCTTGCGGGAGGGCTTCGGGGTCGAGTTGGTCGATGGTGACCTCGACGCTGGGCGGGCGTTCTGGCGGTCGGTTGCTGACAGGTCGGGCGCCGGGGAATGACGACGGTCGTCTTGGACCACACGGCACTCCTGGCGATTCGCAGGAACCAGAACGTCTCGCGGGCCATCGCCACGGCGCCGGAGACGGATGCGCGGCTCGTCGTGCCGGCACTGAGTCTGCTCGGGGCTGCGGTACATGATCCGCCGATTGCCGATCATGTCGGGTCGCTACACCGGGTGGACATCGCGGACCTTGGTCTGGCGGCCGTCGGTTTCACCGCGAGGCTGATCGCGGACGGAGTCGACTGGCGGTTTGCGCATGCGATCGAGGTTGCACGGGTCGGCCCGTTGCAGCCGCAGGGTCTGCTGGTGATGACGAGCGAGCCAGGCGTCTACGGCCCGTTTGGGATCGAGACGTTCACGATCTGACGGCGCTGTCGAGTCGTCGGCGATGAGGGCTTCAGCGATGGCGAACACACCGTGCCCCGGCGACGTAGTCGCGGTAGATCGGGCGCCGGATCCGCGACGGTACCCTGATCCGACCACATGGCCATCGCGTGTTCCCCGATCCGGCAGATGGCGGCGAGCTCGTCCGGCCGGCGGCTGTCGGGCCTGCTGTGCCGCCACCGGAGCGAGTCGACCTGGATCCAGGTCTGGCGCGGCTGATCACTCCCAACCCAACGTGCCCGAGCCTCAGCCGCAACTACGGCCGCGCATCGGCGACAAGTCGGCAAGCCTGGGAGTCAGTACTCCAGCGGCAGCCCTGCGGACAAGCCTTCAGCGGGGCCGGCACTCGTCGGTGTCGTAGTACCGGTAGACCGCGCACTCCGGCTCGGTCCCAGGGTGGCAGCGCGACTTAGTGACGCTGGATTGGTGTGCGCTTGTTCGGCTTCGTCTTGATGGCCGCCACGACGGTGATGTTGGGTGGGGATTCGGGTTGCGGCCAGTAGCGATGGTCGCTGCGTTTGAGGTGCCAGCTGGACATCTTACGTTTGATGACCCGCGGATTGGAGCGGAGCCGGCGGACCGGCAGGAGCCGAGCGAGGATCTCGCGCAGTGTCCCAGCCAGCACTCGCGCGAGGCTACCGGGGGGAAAATGCCGCCTGGGCAGTCACCTGGCGGCGTACCACGTGCAGCGTACGGGTGAAGGACAGTCGGTCGGGGTCCAGCTCAGCGTCCAACGCGGCCTGATGCATCAGCGACCGGACAGGTTAGAAGACAAGGTAGACGGTAACGACGGCCTCCTGGTCCTGGCAACCGTGTGCCAATTTTGCCGGCAGACCACGGTCCGCCATTTAACTTTAGTCCCGAAAAAAGCCCTGGTCAGCGCGGTCCCGATCAGGCTCGTCGATGGCCACAGATCCCGCGGCAGCGCTCCCGCGGCGGACCGCCAATCTTGACAGAGTGCGGCCGCACGGCGAATCTCTAATCCGGAGAGCGCTCTCCCCTCCGTCCCATACCGTCCCGTGGGGAAGAGTCATGGTTGCTGATGACCTGATGCCGCTTCGGCGTGCCCGAAAACCGCGCCGGCTGATTTTGGCCGGTGCGCTGATTATGGTCCTGTTGGCCTGGCTCGCGGTCGCCGTGGGCACTGCCCACGCGGCGGCGACCCTGCTGTCGCAGGGCAAGCCCGCCACCGCATCGTCCACCGAGAACGCCGGTACCCCGGCGAGCGCCGCGGTCGACGGCAACGCCGGTACCCGTTGGTCCAGCGCGGCCGCCGATCCGCAGTGGCTGCAGGTCGACCTCGGGTCGTCGGCGACCGTCAGCCAGGTCGTGCTGCAGTGGGAGACCGCATACGCCACGGCTTTCCAGATCCAGGTCTCGGACAACGCGAGCACCTGGACGACCATCTACTCGACCACGACCGGTACCGGCGGGACGCAGACGCTGAATGTCTCCGGCAGCGGCCGGTACGTTCGGATGTACGGCACGGCGCGGGCGACCGGGTACGGGTACTCGCTGTGGGAGTTCCAGGTCTACGGCACCCTCGCGGGTGGCGGCGGCTGTGGTACCGCCAACGCCGCGCTGAGCAAGCCGGCGACCGCGTCCTCCACCGAGAACGCCGGTACCCCGGCCAGCGCCGCGGTCGACGGCAACGCCGGTACCCGTTGGTCCAGCGCGGCCGCTGACCCGCAATGGCTGCAGGTCGACCTCGGCGCCTCGACGTCGGTGTGCCAGGTGACGCTGCAGTGGGAGGCGGCGTACGCGACCGCGTTCCAGATCCAGGTGTCGGACAACGCGTCGACCTGGTCCACCATCTACACGACCACGACCGGTACCGGCGGGACGCAGACGCTGAATGTCTCCGGCAGCGGCCGGTACGTCCGGATGTACGGCACGGCGCGGGCGACCGGGTACGGGTACTCGCTGTGGGAGTTCGTGGTGCACACGGGCACCGGCGGTACCGGCCCGACAGGTAGCCCGTCGCCCAGCCCGAGCCCCAGTCCGAGCCCCAGCCCGACGGGCGGTAGCGGTCCGACCCAGTACTGCGGGTACCAGGATCTTGCTCTGGGCCAGCCGACCACGGCCTCCTCGACCTATTCCGCCACTGGCAACCTGGCATCCGCGGCCACCGACGGCAACCCCGGCAGCCGTTGGGAGAGCGCGTACAGCGACCCGCAGTGGCTGGAGGTCGACCTCGGCTCCCAGACCCGGATCTGCGGTGCGAGCCTGCTCTGGGAGGCCGCCTATGCCTCGGCGTTCCAGATCCAGGTGTCCAACGACAACGCGACCTGGAGCACGGTCTACTCGACCACCACCGGCACCGGCGGGAGCCAGTCGCTGACCCTTTCGACGACGGACCGTTACATCCGCGTGTACGCCACCGTGCGCGCGACTCAGTGGGGCGATTCGATCATCGAGTTCCGCGTCTACGGCCTGACCACCACCGCCCCGATCAGCGGCGGTAACGGCAACGGCGGCAACGGGGTCTGCCCGTGGGTCAACTCCACCGCCCCGATCGCCCAGCGTGTTCAGCAGGTGCTGAACACCATGAACCAGTCCGAGGAGTTCACCCTGCTCTCCGGCGACGGCGGCTCGTCGTACATCGGCCAGGTCGCCGCCATCCCCAACCTGTGCATCAAGGCGATGAACATGCAGGACGGCCCGAACGGAGTCGGCGACGGGACGGGCGGGGTCACCGCCTACCCCGACGGCGAGAACGCGGCGGCCACCTGGGATCCGGCGCTGATCCAGCAGGAGGGTGCCGCGATGGGCGCCGAGTTCGCGGGCAAAGGCGTGAACGTCTCGCTCGGCCCCACGACGAACCTGGTGCGCGACCCGCGGTGGGGCCGGACCTACGAGACCTACGGTGAGGACCCGTACCTGGCCGGCCAGATCACCGCGGCCGAAGTCACGGGCCTGCAGAGCCAGGGCGTCCAGGCGATGGTCAAGCACGTCGCGGCCTACGACCAGGAGCAGTACCCCAACGGCAACAACAACGAGACGGTCAGCGAGCAGGCGCTACAGGAGTTGTACCTGGCTCCGTTCCAGTCGGCCATCTACCAGTCGGCACCGGCGTCGTTCATGTGCTCCTACGCCGTGGTCAACAGCGCCGCCTCCTGCCAGAACGCCGACATGCAGATCAAGGGTCTGAACAACGAGGCGAACTTCGGCGGCTACATCACCTCCGACTGGGGGGCCGACTACAACAACGTCGCCTCGGTCGTGGGCGGCATGGAGATCGGGATGCCGTTCCCCGGCTCGATCGCGACGGACATGGCCAACGCGATCGCGAACGGCACGCTGAGCCAGTACGCGGTGAACGCGGCCGTCGCCCGGATCCTGACCCAGATGTTCGCCTTCGGCATGTTCGACAACCCGGCCGCGGGCTCTCTGTCCAACACCGTGACCTCCGCGGCGCACCAGCAGACCGTGCGGCAGCTCAGCGAGGAAGGCTCGGTCCTGCTCAAGAACAACGGGATCCTGCCGTTGAACCCGAACGGCACCGAGTCGATCGCCGTGATCGGCACCGACGCCGGCGCGGGCGTGGAACTCGCTGGCGGCGGCAGCGGCACGGTGACCAGCTCCAACACGGTCTGGCCGATCACCGGGATCCAGAACGCGGTCGGGTCAGGTGTCAGGGTCACCTACACCGCCGGCAACGATAACGGCACCGCCAACATCCCGCAGGCGGTCGCCGCGGCCAGGGCAACGACCGACGCGATCATCTTCGTCAACCTCCCGGAGGGCGAGGAATCCGACCTCGCCACCCTGGACCTGTCCAGCACGGACGAGTCGATGATCCAGCAGGTGGCGGCGGCGAATCCGAACACCATCGTGGTGCTCAACAGCGGCGGTCCGGTGGTCATGCCGTGGCTGAACTCGGTCGCCGGCGTGTTCGCGAACTGGTACCCCGGCCAGGAAGTCGGCAACGCCATGGCCGCGCTGATCTTCGGCACGGCCAACCCCTCCGGCAAGCTGCCGGTCACTTTCCCGAGCAGCCTGAGCCAGGTCCCGGCGCAGACGCAGGCGCAGTGGCCGGGCACCGCGACCGGGGTGACCTACAGCGAGGGCGTGGACATCGGGTACCGCTGGTACCAGGCGAAGAACATCACGCCCGCGTTCCCGTTCGGCTTCGGTCTGTCGTACACCAACTTCTCCTTCTCCAACCTCAACGTCGGCGCGTTCAACGCCAACGGCACCGCCACGGTGACGGCCACCATCACCAACACCGGCTCCCGGGCCGGGGCGGACGTCGCGCAGATGTACGTCAACGACCCGGCGGCCAGCAACAACCCGCCTCAGCAACTCGCCGGCTTCCAGCGGGTCAACCTCAACCCCGGCCAGAGCACGACGGTCAGCTTCACCCTGACCATCCACGACCTGGCCAACTGGTCTGCCACCGACAACCAGTGGGAGGCCCAGGCCGGCACCTACGGCATCTCGGTCGGCGACTCCTCGGCCAACCGGCCGCTGTCCGCCACCACCAGCCTGGCGCACGAACTCACCGGCCAGGTCGCCGCGGGCACCTCCGGCGCCGGCGTCTCGCCGGCCAACACCGCGCTCAGCGCGAACGTCACCCCGAACTCGGGGGTGCCGGGCTCGGAGACGGTCGGTGTGGTCAACCCGTGGGGTTACAGCAGCCCGAAGGGCGCCGCGGTCTCGTTCGCCATGCAGGCCGTGGACTCCAACACGTCCCAGACCCTCAGCTTCACCGCGACCGGGCTGCCACCCGGCATCACGATCGCCTCGAACGGCACGATCTCGGGTACCGGCACCACGCTCGGCACCTACACGGTGACGGTCACAGCGAAGGACTCCCAGGGGGTCACGGGTACCGCGACCTTCGTCTGGTCCGTCGTGCAATGAACTGACAGATCACGCGGGTGATCGCGGTACTCCGCCGGCGGGAGTACCGCGATCACCCGCACGGTGACGTTCGGGTCCGGACGCCGGGAAGTGCCGGAGGGGGCTGATCGCAGCGGTATGGCCAGCGCATCGCTGACCTTGGGCACGGACCGCTCGTTCATGCGGTCGCGTCTGGGACTGCGGCGTCAGGAGACGGAGTACCGGCCGGCGCGGAAGTTGGCGCAGCTCGTTGGTTTGTCTCCTGCGTTCCCAACCGTCGCACATCTCGGGTGAGTAGCATGCCCAGCACCGCGATCGTGGTCAAGCCGGCGGCGAGCAGCAGCGTCGCCTCGTTGCCGGCGGCCAGGGCGACGGGTCCGATCGCGAGTTGCCCGAGCGGGATGGCGAGGAACGAGCCGAGGGCGTCGTACGAGTAGACGCGGGCGAGCCGGTCGGCGGGGATGTTGCGCTGTATCGAGGTTTCCCAGGCGACGCTGAACTGCTCGGTGGCTAGGCCAGCGATGAACGCGGCCGGTAGCAGGATCGTGAACCGTGGCGCTGCGGCGAGAACGACCAGCAGCGGTACTACGCCCAGCATGCAGGCCACCCCGAGCAGGAGCAACCGGCGTACCCGCACCCAGAGGGTGACCAGCGCGCCGAGGGCCAGGCCGGCGGTCTGGGTTGCCAGGACGAGGCCCCATTCCCGCCGCCCGATCGTCTGGTCGGCTATTGCCGGGCCGAGCACGTTGAGCGAACTGGTCTCGGCGGCGTTGAGCACCATGAAGCCGACAACCACGGCCCAGACCCAGGTCCGGGAGGCGAACTCCGTCCAGCCCTCGCGCAGTTCGGTCAGCGTGCCGCGGCGGGGCGCCGCCACCCTGGTCGGCTCGGGCACCCTGACCCGGCTGAAGGCCAGCCCGCTGAGCGCGAAGCTGAGCGCGTCCAGGGCGATGCCCCATCCGGGTCCGAGGGCCGCGATGAGCAGGCCGCCGGCCGAGGCGCCGCCGATCGTGCCGAGGTTGACGCCGAAACGGTTGATGGCGTTGGCGGTCTGCAGGATCTCCGCCGGTACGGTCTGCGGCGTCAACGCCTGGGTGGCCGGCAACGCGATGGCACTGACCATGCCGTTGACCGCGGAGAGCCCGACGAGCAGCGGGATGGTCGAGTGATGGGTCAACACCAGGCAGGCGACGGCCCCTTGGGTCGCGGCGGCCGAAGCGCTGGATGCGACCATCACGATCTGCCGGTGTAGCCGGTCGGCGAGCACCCCGCCGAACAGTAGGAAGACCAGGTTCGCGAGGGAGCGGGCGCCGACCACCAGGCCGAGGTCTCCGATCGAACCGGTGAGATCGAGTACGGCGAAGGCCAGCGCCGTCGGCGCGATCGCGTTGCCGAGCACGCTGACCAACCGCCCGCCGGCCAGATTGCGGAACGCCGGGTACTGCAGTGGAACGAGACTGGCCCGGATCACGATGAATTGGTCCTACGATCGACACTGGCGTTGCGTGCCACGGTTGCGTGAGCACCGCCGACTGGTGGACCCACCAACACCCACCCCAATCCGCCCCGTCGGCTTTGGCAAGGAGATCTTAAGGCGCAGCCCCCGTGAGAAGGGAATGCCGACATCGGCCTCCTTCTCGGTGCGCGGAAGCCCACCGTTTTTTTGAGCCCGATGTGCCGGGCCGGCAGGGTAAGCCGGTATGCGGTTCAACCAGTGGCCACGTTTTGGACCAGGGCAGGCGGGGCCTGTCGCCATCGCGAGAGCTTCCGCGCCCTACGTGGGGTGCAGATACGGCCCGACGATGACGAGGGGCCGTCCCGATCGACCGCCGATCGACCCATAATCCCAGCTCAGTGGCGCTGCATCGACAAAGATGATCTCATTGATGGCCTTCTAATGCGGGTCGGTGTCGGCCATACTGAGGGCAGAGGCGCGGCCCTCCGGGGGGCCAAAACGCGAGGCCGCGGCCAGTGACTGTCGACATCACGCAGATACGATCACCAAAAATTAGGACAATTTACTACCCTGCTGGCGCCCGCCGTGCGCCCGGGCCGCGAGGTCCGTTGAGGATCGCGGGCGCCCGCAAGGGCCGACAATCTCATTCCGGGATCGCGCGGACTGTCCGCGAATGCTCTGAGGGTCAGGGAGCAGTCGAGGTCGGTAGTTCGATGCGGCGCATGTTGCCCCCACTATGGCTGGCTCTCAGATCCCACCCCATTCCATCGTCACGAGGAGGGCATCATGCTACGAAAATTGCTCATGACCACCGCAATGGCCGCAGCCCTGATCGCGCCCGGGGCCGCGCCCGCGTTCGCGGCCGAACCTGTCGTCACGCATCCCAATCTCTACGCTGGTCCGTACTGGTTCAGAAGCCAGGCGACCGGGGCCTGCCTCGTGGGAGACTTCTCGGCCACCTACACCGTCTCCGACTGTGGCATCGACAATCAGTACTGGTTCCTGAGCCCCTTGCCCAATGGGTACTACCTGATGGCGAACGGAGCGACCGGTCGGTGTCTGGCTAATCTCGACTCCTTCCACGTCTATCAGACGAGCTGCAATTCCACGGTCAGGGGGCAACTGTGGGATCTGGGGGGCCTACCGAACAAGGGCTGGCTCGTCAGCGTCAACACCGGTAGGCAATTGTGCACCGACTTCTCGCACAAGGTCTATCTCGCCGTGGGCGGAAGCGAGCAGTGGTGGCACTGGTCGCCCAATCCGAACCCGCCCGCTTCCTGAGGCCGCTAACTGCTAATGCGCGAGGTGTTCTCGGTGCGCCCGCCGAGAACACCTCGCGCAGGCTGCGCTTACCCCATCGGCGGCCACACCGCGCTCGACCAGCAGTTGCTCAACGCCCGGTGGGACAGGTCGTAGCGCGGCGAACAGGGCGACAAGGTCGGTGTCGTCGAGCAGCGCGCCGGTAGTCACGGGGGAGCGGGGCGGCGTCGGGCGGTCGCCGAGCGCGGCCCGGGTCCGGGCGGCGGATCTCAGGCGCTGTGTCACAGCACCTCCGGTGATATGATCCTCAACCTGACGTTGAAGAGGCGGGTCTGTCCCTTAAGGACGTCAACGTGGTTAATCTGGACCCAAGTACCGTGGTCAGCGCGTTTTCGTCTGGGGCCATCGACGCGGCGGCTGTCTGGTCACCGGTTATCGACACGTTCAAGGCGGTGCGGGTCGACGCCGACTTCCTTCGACATGAGGTGGACCTTGCCCGAGCGGCGAAACGTGCTGTTCCTGATGACCGACCAGCACCGCGTCGACACCCTGCGGTGCTACGGCAACGACGCGATCCAGACGCCGAACCTGGACCGAATCGGCGCTGAAGGCACCCGCTTCGATCGCTTCTATACACCGACCGCCATCTGCACGCCGGCACGAGCGTCGTTGATGACCGGGCAGCACCCGTTCCGGCACGGGATGCTTTTCAACCCGGAGCGTAGCGGCGGCGCACAGAGCGAGATCCCAGATCACGTAGGGATGCTCCCGGCACCGCTGCGCGCAGCCGGGTACAACGTCGGTCACGTTGGCAAGTGGCATATCGGACGGGAGCGAGGGCCTGAGTACTACGGCATGGATGGCGAGCACCTGCCCGGCGCTCTCAACCCGTTCGACCATCCGTCGTACCAGCGGTGGCTGGCCGACAGCGCACACCCGCCGTTCGCCGTAACCGACGCCGAGTTCGGCGTCGCCCCCAACGGAAGCGGGCGTGGGCACCTGCTCGCGGGTCGTCTGCGACAACCGGTCGAAGCAACAATGGAGTGGTTCCTCACGGAGCGGGCAACCGACCTGCTGAAGCGCTACGGCGCCGACCACCATCGCGACGGGCGTCCGTTCTGGCTGACCTGCAGTTGGTTCGGGCCACACCTGCCGTACCTGATCCCAGACAAGTACTACGACCTCTACCACCCGGCCGACGTTCCGCTGCCACCATCCATGGCGGAGACCTTCGACGGTAAGCCGGAGGTCCAACGGCGGTACTCGGAGTACTGGTCCGCCGACGCACTGGGCTCCGAACGGTGGCGCAAGCTCATCGCGGTCTACTGGGGCTACGTCACGATGATCGATCACTGCGTCGGGATGCTTCTTGACACCCTCGAGGAACTCGACCTGACCCACAACACCGCAGTGGTCTTCACCGCCGACCACGGGGAGTTCACTGGTGCTCATCGCCTGCATGACAAGGGTCCGGCGATGTATGAAGACATCTATCGGATCCCCGCGCTCTTCCGAGTGCCCGGGATGCCGGCGCAGAGCAGGAACGAATTCGCGTCACTGGTCGACATCGCGCCCACGATCCTCGATCTCGCGGGGCTGCCGCCCATGCAACCGGCCGACGGGCGCAGCCTGCTGCCTTTGCTGCGTGGGGAGCAGGTGACCGACTGGCCGAAGCAGTTCGTCGCCGAGTTCCACGGCCATCATTTCCCCTACTCCCAGCGGATGATCCGCGACGAGCGGTACAAGCTGGTGTTCAATCCGGAGAGTTCGAACGAGCTCTACGACCTGCGCGACGACCCCCATGAGTTGCACAACGTGTACCAGGCGCCGACCTACGCGCGGATCAGGGAACGTCTGGAGCGCGGTCTCTACCGCGAACTGGTCGACCGTGCCGATCCAGCGTATTCGTGGATGAGCTACATGTCCGCGGTGGGCGAGGACCGCGCGCCGGATGTCGATGGGATCGCGGACAGGGTTTCGTGAGCTCCGCTACTCTTGCCCTTCCATTGTGGGGATGATTTTCCCCGGTATGCCCGGGAACAGTGGACGACCCGAGCTGATCAGAACTGGCCCTGAAACTTCGAGATGACGTCGCCCGGCCGCGCGTTAGCGGCGTGGTCGCCGCCCACCCCTGTTGGCCGGCCGGCCTGGACGGACAACCGCGCAGAGCGCCGATATCCTGCCCGGCGGCGCTACGGCCCGACTACGACTCCGCTACGGCCGTGCGTGACTCGGCGTGGTAGGAATTGGTCGCCCGACCGATTTTGCGGCAAAGGGGGAGAGACGCTGCGCTTCGATATCCTCGGCCCGCTGGAGGTCCGGAACGCGGACGACGTCGCCGTGCGACTGCCGGGCGGGCGGGCGCGCGCCCTGCTTGCCCTGCTCTGCGTCAGCCCGGGACGCGTCGTCTCGCGCGACCGGCTGATCGACGCGCTGTGGGACTGCTCACCACCGGCCAGCGCCACGACCCGCCTTCAAGGGTTCGTGAGCGACCTGCGCCGCGCGCTGTCGACTGAGTCCGAAATCGTCATCCTCACCAGCGGCGGCGGCTACCTGCTGGTCGCGGCGGACGACCACATCGACCTCGGCCGCGCTCGCGGGCTGATCGCACAGGCCCGCGCACTCCGCGAGAAGGGCGACGTCGCGGCGGCGGCGGCGCGGATGGCAGACGCGCTGGCTCTGTGGCGGGGCCGCGCGTTCGACGGCATCGAATGCGCGACGCTGCAGGTGGAAGCGGGCACGATCGAGCAGGAGTACGTCGATGGTCTGGAGCTGCTTGCCGAGCTGGAGTTGTCGCTGGGCCGCCACGGTGTCCTCGTCGGCCGGTTGACGGAGTGGGCGGCCCGGTACCCGCTGCGGGAAGGGCTGCAAGCGTTGCTGATGCGGGCGCTGGCCGGGTCCGGGCGCCAGTCCGAGGCGATCGCGGCCTACCACGAGCTTCGCGGGCGCCTGGTGGAGGAGCTTGGCGTGGACCCCGCGCCCCACCTGCAGCAGCTCTACGCATCGATCCTGAGCGGCGACCGGGACGTGATGGCGCCGGAGGTCCAGGCACCACTGCCGCCGAGGGTCCTGCGGCCCGCACAGCTTCCGGCGGACACGGCCGACTTCACCGGCCGCGGCGAGCAGGCGAGGGAGCTGGGCGCGGCCCTGATGCCCGGCACCGGCAGGCCCGTGGCGGTCGCGCTGTCCGCCGTCTCGGGCGGGGGCGGAGTCGGCAAGACGACCCTCGCCGTGCACGTTGCCCATCGGGTCGCGCCGAACTATCCGGACGGGCAGCTCTACCTCAACCTGCGCGGCATGACCAACCCGCTGCGCCCGGCCGACGCGTTGGGCTATCTGCTGGCGGGTCTGGGTGTACCCGACTCCCGGATCGCGGCTGATCTGGAGACTCGCGCGGCACTGTTCCGGTCGTTGCTCGCGGACAGGCGGGTCCTCGTCGTGCTGGACGACGCGCGCGACGCGGCCCAGGTACGGCCCCTGCTGCCCGGCTCGGCAACGTGTGGGGTGCTGATCACGAGCCGAAACGGGCTGGCCGATCTGGAAGCCTCCCGGCGGTTGGATCTCGACGTCCTGACCGAGAGCGAGTCGTACAGCCTGTTCGCCCGGATCGTCGGTCCGGACCGGGTCGCCGCTGAACCTGACGCCACCCGTGCGGTCTTACGCGTGTGCGCCGGCCTGCCGTTGGCGGTTCGCATCGCCGCCGCGCGGTTGACGAGCCGGCCGACGTGGCGGATCGCGGAACTGGCCAGCCGACTGAGCGATCGCGGCCGGCAGCTCGACGAACTGAAGGTCGGCGACCTGGCACTGCGCACGTGCTTCGAGGTCAGTTACGCGGGACTGCCGCTGTCGGCGGCACGCGCGTTCCGACTGTTGGGTGCCATCGACCTGCCGGACATCGGCGTCCATGCCGCGGCCGAACTGCTCGATGACACCGTCTCACAGGCCAGCGATATTCTCGAATCACTTGTCGACGCGAATCTCCTACGGTCGACCACCGCCGACCGGTACTCATTCCATGATCTACTCCGTGGGTTCGCACGCGAGCTGGAATTCCGGAATGGCAACGAAGAGGATCGCGTCGCCGCGGTCCGCCGCGTGCTGGCTTGGTACTTGAATACGTGCGGCTCGACCGTACGCATCATGGATCCGCGCGCCCCACACTTCCCGCTCAACGCGCCGGCTCACACGCACAGCCATCCCGCCATGATCACTGCCGGCAAATATGTGGACTGGTTCGAGACCGAACGACCTGCGATCGTGAGTTTGGTGGATCGTGCGGTCGAATACGACGCCCACGATCTCGCCTGGCGACTGGCGGCGGCTCTGGGGGGCTTCCACAAGAACTGCGGATTCTGGCATGGCGGCGTCCGCGTCAACGAGGTCGGATTGGCCAGCGCGCGCAAGATCGGCGATCGGGCCGGCGAGGCATGGCTCATGAACGAACTCGGTATCGCCTACCTACGAACCCGGCGATTCACCGATGCGGCCGAACAACTCGAGCAGTGCCTGCGAGCGTGGACGGAACTGGGCGACCAGCAGGGTCGCGGACGGGCGCTGGGCAATCTGGGCCTCATGCATCGGGAATCGGGTCAATTCGAGGCTGCCGTCCGATACTACGAACGGTCCCTGGAGGTGATGCAGCGCATCGGTGACCGCTACTTCGAGGGCTTGTGTCTGAGCAATCTGGGCGACGTCTCCCGTCAACTGGGTGCGCCCGCGGATGGCGCTCGTTTCTGCGAACGGTCGATCGCTATCTCTCGGGATCTGCACGACGAGGCCGGCGAGGCGGCCGGGTTGATCCACCTGGGATTGTGCTACCGCGATCTCGGCCGACTGTCCGAATCGGTCATCACCCAGGAGGCGGCCGTCGCCATCTGGCGGCGCAATCACAACTGGTTCCACGAGGCCGAGGGGCTGTACAAGCTGAGTGAAACCTATCTCGAGCTCGGGAATTGGCAAAGCGCGGCCGAGTCGTGCGAGAGGGCGATCAGCCTCACCGGCCGAGTAGGTGATCAAGACCGTATCGACGATTTCCGCGACCGGTTGCGGGATCTTCGTCGAGAAAAAAGATCTTGAAAGGTTCTTCGTCACCGTCGGGACAGCGTCGTTGGCCGTGTTCCACGCGACCTCCAGCGTTGTCGGCCGCCAGCCGAGCGGCTCGTGCGCCAGCCGTCGGACCACGGTGTCATGCGGGGTTCCCTCGCAGCCACAGCGACGGCACCACCCGTCCGGATCGACGACCCGGCACGCCAGCACCGCCCGATCTGGGGCGAGCCGCTGCCCCGTGACTTCGAGTCCAAGCTCGTCGAGTCGGCAGAAGCTGGTCAGGTCGGGACGGCCGAAGCCATTGTCAGCGGCAGTGTCGGGCACCTGACCAGGTTCGTGAAGGGGCCTTCGGGCGCGGCCTCACCAGCTCACGGGTCCGTTAGCGTCGATGAAGGTTCCCGTTGCGTCAGCGGCGCCGAGGGCCGCAGCCTGAGCGATAACCTCGGCGGCTTCCTCGGGGGTGACGGGTGCCTGCTCCCTGTTGCCAGGCGCGAGATCGGTCTGCACCCATCCGGGACACACCGAGGTCACCTTGATTGAGGTATCGGCGAGCGCCTTGGACAGCACGATCGTGATCGCGTTCAGGGCGGCCTTGGAGGACTGGTAGGCCGGCACGACCATCGAATGCCACGGAGAGTTCGGGTCGGTCTGATGAGCGAGTGATCCCACCGTGCTCGAGACGTTCACGATCCGCCCGGCCGGACTCTTGCGCATCAGTGGCAAGAACGCTTCCACGACGGCGACCGGACCAAGAACGTTCGTGGCGTAGGTCTGCTCGAACATCGCCAGATCGAGGACCTCCTTCGGATCCGCGTTGGTTGCCTCCGGCAGGATTCCCGCATTGTTGACGAGCACATCGAGATGCCCAAAACGCTCGGACACCTCAGCGGCGGCCGCACGCACCGAGGCTGGGTCGGTGACATCCATCGTGAGGCTGCTCACTGAGAACCCCTCACGCGACAGCCGATCCGCTGCCTCCTCCCCGGCGTCGGACTTCCGGGCGGCAACGATCACGTGGCTGCACTCACGTGCAAGCCGCCGAGCAGCTGCCAACCCGATCCCCTTGTTGGCACCGGTGACGAGCGCGATCTTCACGTCAGGTCCTCTCATGATGGCTTCGCGACCCTCATGTTGAGCGGCCGCAGAGACCAAGTACATCAACGGACCACGGCGATTGCTGGCGAGAATCAGACGCCACGATCGGACCGGGCTCTTGACCGAGCGGTCCAGGCTTCTAGAGCTTGCGCTACACCGTCGACTGCGAAGAGCCCGTAAACGGTCCCAGACCGAAGCACCAGTACGGCAGCCCGTCGGTTTTCCTCGGTCGTGGGGAAACCGTCTCCTTCATCCTTCACCGGCTCAGCGACACCGTCGTGTCGAAGTTTCCTGCCCACTCGGGCCGCTTGGTCGTCCGCGTCGCGACGCCGGTCAACAAAGGCGGCCGAGGTACTAGGCTCCCGCCATGCAGATCATCGAAGGGGCCGGGACGTGGGCGCCGCCAGGCGAGGGTGCCAACGACTGGGTGGAGCAGTTCCGGGTGCCGAACCTGTCGGTCGGAACGTACTGCATCCCGGCCGGTGGGCTCGACAACCAGAGCCCGCACACCGAGGACGAGATCTATGTGGTCACCGCCGGACGGGCCAGGATCGTGACCCCGGACGGTGCGGCCGAGGTAAGCACCGGTTCGGTAATCTTCGTACCGGCCGGTGAGGAACACCGGTTCGACGATGTGACCGAGGACCTGGCGCTGCTCGTGGCGTTCGGCCCGGCGTACGGCTCGCGCACGCCACGGTCAGCCAACCCGGGTTGATTTCCAATCGCTCCAGCTCCCGCACCTGCTGGCCGCACCGCCGGGCTGGAGTACTGGGAGCTGTGCCCGTCGTAGGGTCAGGCCCGCTCGGCGAACACCCGGGCGATGCGGTCCCGGTCGGCGTCGGCGGCGAGCAGGGTACGCAGCAGTACCCGGGCCTGGTACGGGTGCAGCAGGCCGCCGTTGAGCAATCCGCGCCGCAGCAGGTCGGTCTCCGAGCCAACCGCGCCGTAGGTGTGCGACAGCACCGGGCCGGCACCGGTGCGCGAGGTGAGCACGACCGGTATCCGCCCGGCGAGCGTGCCGAGCGGGGCGGCCAGCGCGGACGGTACGTGCCCCACTCCGTACGCGGCGACCACGAGGCCCTGGTGGGTGTCGGCCAGCCCGTCCAGCGCCGCGCCGTCGTCGTCGAGGGTCATGGTGTGCAGCGCGACCCGGGTGGTCGCCAGCCGCTCGGGGTCGGGGCGGTCGAGCGGGGTCCGGGGCGGCGGCGCGGCGAGCACCCGTACCCGTCCCTCGACCACGTGACCGATCGGCCCGGCGTTGGGGGAGGCGAACGTCGCGGTGCTGGTGCTGTGCGTCTTGCGTACCCACCGCGCGGCGTGGATATCGTCGTCGAACGCGACGAGCACCCCGAGGCCCCGGGCCGCCGGGCTCGCGGCGACCTCGACGGCGGCGAGCACGTTCGCCGGACCGTCCGCGCCGGCCAGGGTCGGGTTGCGCATCGCACCGGTGAACACCAGCGGCTGGGCGTGCGGCCACACGAGGTCGGCGAGGAACGCGGTCTCCTCCAGCGTGTCGGTGCCCTGGGTGACCACGACCCCGGACGCGCCGCCCCGCACGGCGGCCGCGGCCCGGTCGACCACGTCGAGGATCCGTGCGAACGTCAGGTCCGCGCTCGGTACCGCGTCGACGTCGTGGACGTGCACCGGCACGCCCAGTTCGGCCAGGCCGGGTACGCCGGCGGTCAGATCGGCGGCGGTGAGCCTGGCGACGACCCCGCCCTGGTGCCCACTCATCGCGATCGTCCCGCCGAGGGCGAACAACGCCACGCTCATCCGTGAGACTCCTGCCGGCCGAGGCGCGCCGGGTACGCGCCGTAGCCACTATACGAACCGATCTGGGCGCTTCTACTGCTGTGGCAGGTCGTTCTGCCGTGCGTACTCGCTCAGGGCGGCGAGGAGGGACTGGTACAGCATGTCGGACTGCGATTGTGCGATCGCCGTCATCGTGCGGTCGTCCGGACCCAGGTCGGCCAGGACGTCTTCGGGGGTGTATGCCTTGCCGCACAACAGCTGCTCGACCTGACCGCCGACGGACCAGGCGTCCTGTTCGACCGGCATGTTCGCGTAGAACCGGTACCACTGCTTGAACATCTCCCGGTCCTGGAGGTAATTCTGCTGCAGGACCGCCTTGAACTCCGCGACGTAATCGGGCCCCTCGTCCGCGGCCGCGATCGTGTCGTACCACTGCTTGACCTCCGGCGGAGTCGCCGGATCGTTGCTCGCCGCCTTCTGGTAGTTCTGCCAGGCCGTTTGGCTCTGTTGGTACTTGTCCATCGCGGCGAACATACTGGTGTTGACGGTGTCCGCGAGCGCGAGCCCCGCCTTTTTCTCCAGGTTCAGTTGCCACGCCGCGGCCTGCGCCCACTCATCCTGCTGCGCCTCGGTCAGCGGGGCTTTCAACGCCGCCTGTGCGATCGTCTGGTCGACCTCGAGCATCGCCTTGATGTCCGCCTCGTTCTTACCGTCGCCCGCCAGCTTCCTGGCCACCCGGAAGGTCTGCTCGGCATGCCGGGCTTCGTGGTAGATGGTGCCGGCGGCGCGGGAAAACTTGTCGTGGCTGAGCCCGGGGACCGGGAACTGGTTGCCGTACTGCATCATCCATGCTGAGCTGAAGAAGCTGGCCGAGGTCGGGTCGCCGCCCAGGAACGAGAGCTGAGGGTTCAGCGGCGGGACGCCGAGCGCGGTGAGGGCGGCGTTCGCGGGGGCCAGCAGCGCGGCGACCCGCTCCTTCGGGCTCAGCGCATCCCACTTGGCCTCGATCGAGGACACCTGCTCGGCGTATGCCTTCGCGAACTCGCCGGTCGCCAGCCCGGTGACCTTCTTGGTGATTCCGCCGGTGTCGCCGCCGGTGGGCTGCACCGGGTGTAGCAGCGTCACGGTGCTTTTCGGCGCCGTGGTGTCGGCGCCGGCGGTCGTGATGGTGGCCTGGACGCCGACTGCCCGCAGCGCGCTCTTGGTCTTCGTCACGCCCGTGTCGGACGAGCGGAGCACCTCGGGCGATGGGGTGTTGGGTTTCTTCGTCGACTGCTTCGGCGGTTTAGGCTCTTTCTTCAGTACTCTTGTCGGTCGCTCCGGCTGCATGTGCGGGTCCTTCCCGTGAGGCGCCTAACGGCCGGCCCGGTAGGTCAGCACCAGGCCGACGTCGTTGAGTGCGGACTTGTCGCCGTCCAGCCGCAGCGTCCAGCCGGCCGCGCCGAGAACCAGGCCCGGCGTGGTGAGCAGCTTGCCGTCGGCCAGCGCGAGCCGGGCGTCCCCGCCGAGCTGGAACCGGGCGGCGCCGGGCGCGGTGAGCTGGTACTTCGCGTAGACGCCGGTGATCTGCCGGCCGCTGATGTCCGGGAACAGGTCCGGGGCCAGCGGCAGGACCAGGGTGTCCGAGCCGTTGTCGAGGAACTGCGCCCAGGCGTCGGGGAAGTCGGTGGCCACATCGAAAAAGCGGGCCGCGGGGTACGGCTTGAGCATGCCCCGCACGGCGGTGGCGAAGGCGTCCCCGCCGGGGTCAGCGGTGTACTTGACGACGATCGTCACGTCCCGCAACTCGGCCGGTGGCAGTTTGCCGCCGGTGTCCAGACGCCACCGGGACACCGCCCCGGTACCTTCGAACGGCAGGTACCGGTCGTCGTCGAAGCGCAGCTCGAACAGCCCGTTGTTGTCCCGGTAATCTTCGATGTCTGACAAGGCGATCTGCTGGCTGGCCCGCCAGTCGCCGCGCAGCGTCGCCGGCGGGTTTCCTTTGGGGTCCAGAAGGAACTTGACCGCCTGGGGATCGGCCGACAGCACCGTCTTGTTGTCCAACTGGGTCAGGGTGGCGTTCACGCCCACGGCTGCCTGGTCGGTGTCGAAGGAGACGCTGAGCGTGCGGATCTGGCGGCGGTAGTGCCCGGGGAAGTCGCGGTCGAACAGCGCCTCGGTCAGCGCGAACTCGCACCGCCCGGTGTTCTTCAGGTCCAGCAGGGCCAGCGGGTCCAGGGCCAGCAACGAAATCCGCTTGGTGATCTCCATACTGCGGCGGTCCGCGTCGACGTAGGCCTTACCCAGCCGTTGCAGGTCCAGCCCGAGACCTTCGGCGGCGAGCAGGCCCTGGCGCCGGCTCTCCCAGTACGTCGGCTGGATGTAGCTGGTGCCGCCGTCGATGCCCCGCTCGAACTGGTAGGCGCGCTCGGCCGCGCGGGCGGTGTCGTAGGCGAGGTGGTAGCTCTGGAAGTACATTGTGGACAGCCGGCCGACCATCCAGCTGTAGAGGTCGACGCCGGCGAACTTCTCGGTCAGGAACGTGGTCACCTCCGCGTTGTTCGTCGCCTGCCGGTTGAGGATGTCCAGCTCGCGCTGCGCGATGGTGACCTGCAACTCGGCCGCCGCCACCTGGTGTGCGATCTGGGCCACGTCGGTGCGCGCGGTGGCCAGCTGGACGTTCCAGTCCTGAACCGTGCGGTCCTGGTCGACCTGGATGGCGAGCAGCTCGGCGAGGAGGCTGAACCCCTCGCCCAGCGTCGAGGCGACGTCCGCCCCGGCATCCAGCGCGCCGCCGATCTCGTCCCCGCCGACCTCGGTACCGAAGATGAACGGCCCGATCAGCGCCTCGGGCATTCCCTTGGCGACCGCCGCGCCGATCTTCAGTCCGCTGGCGGTGAAGTGAGCGGTCGCGCCGAGGGACATCATGGAGATCTGCGCCTGCTGCACCGGGGACAGGCCGGCGGCGATGAGCTGTTCGTAGTGCGTGACGCGGGTGGCGGCGCCGTCGGCCGCGGCCCGCATCTCCAGCAGGTGTTCGTTGGCGATGACGAGCTCGGCCTCCTTGCCGCCCCGGGTCAGTTCCAGGATCGCCGCCTCCTGCCGCTGCTGGAGCATGGACAGCTGCTCCGCGTCGCGCCGCTCTATCGTGCTGAGCAGGTCGCCGCCGAACTGGCGAAGCCGGTCGACCAGGTCCTCCGCCTTAGCGAACAGGTAGGCGAACCGGTAGTAGGGCATGGGTACCGCGGCGCCGGCCGCGACCTGGTCCAACGCGGTGCCGGTGGCCGCGCCGCGCACCAGCGCCAGCACGTCGGCCGGCGGCTCGAACAGCGGGATCGGGCGGCTGATGCCCATGATGTCCAGCGACTGGCGGATCTTGCGCAGCCGGTCCTCGACCAGCGTCCAGTAGTCGAAGAAGGTGCTGTTGTCCGGAACGTAGAAGTACGGGTGCGCGACGCCGGCGTGCACCGATCCGGCGCCGTCCAGCAGCGTGCCGTCGGCGGTCAGGTAATCGGCCTGCGCGCCGGCTGCGGCCGGCGCGCTGTCGAGCGCCTCGTAGCTGGCCGCCGGAGGTAGCGCCCGTGCGCCCAGGTCGTAGGGGCGCTGGCCGAGCAGATCGTAGGCGACGATGTAGAGCATCCGCGCCTCGTCGACGCTCTCCGCGGTGTACTGCCGGAACAGCATGTCGGCCCAGTCGATCAGGTTGTCGATGTAGGCCATCACCACCGCCCGCCGGTAGGCCACCGGCCGTAGTTCGGCGATCGCGTGCGGATCGAACGGGTCGTCCAGGTACGCCTTGACCATGGCGCCCCGGTCGCCCATGAGGTCGTACTGCCGGCCCAGCCGGGCGATCATCGCTACCCGCTCCTGCAGCCTGCGCACGACATCGGCCGGGGCCAGCGCGTTCAGCTCCGTGGTGATCTCGTTCAGCCCGTCGCCGGCCAGGCCGTTCAGGTACGCCCGCTCGTCGGTGGTCAGCTCCCGGGCCTGGCCGAAGGCCGGCGCCGTCGCCGCCACCGCCTGCAGGACCGGCTCCAGCGCGGACTGCACCGCGGTGTCGCCGAGATCGGCCAGGTCGCCGCGGCAGCTCGCCACCAGGGCGTTCACGTCGACGGCGAGGAACGGCACGAAGCGCCAGTAGTCCGTGCGCTGCGTGGGGTCGAAGATGTACTCGTACCACCGCTGGGCGTCCTCGAACCGCTGGGCGCTGTTGAGCGCCTGCGCGATCAGCAGCGGCGCGTGGAAGAAGATCTCCCAGTAGTAGCCGCCGTTTGCGCTGGTGAAGTCCAGGTACGAGCTGGTTGGGGCGCCGGCGGTCATGACCTGGGGGAGCACCTGGATGGTGGTGGCGTCCGACCGGCTGGCGCTGAACGCGGGCAGCTCGTCGGTCTCCTGGGTCTGCGGGGTCAACAGCGAGTCCACCCCGCCGACGAGCAGCTGGCGGTTGAGTTCGTACGCGGTGCTGGAGGTCAGCCGGATGATCTCGTGGGGCAGCGCCGCGATCTCGTACGGGGGCGGGATGGCTCCCGAGGTCGGGTAGGCGGCGTACTGCTTGTCCAGGAAGAAGAAGATCGTGTTGCTGGTGTCCAGGACTCCGGTGAGCCCGCCGGGAACGCCGGCCGGCAGCGCCTGCCAGTTGCCCTGGATCGGGAAGTAGGTCAGCGGCGCGTCCAGTTCGAGCCCGTCGGCGAGCACCGCGTACCGGGATCCGCTGATCACGTACCGCCGGTCGTCGCGACGGAAGACGCCGTTGACCGGCTCGGCCAGTGGCTTGGGGTAGCCGGCGTCGATCACGGCGGGGATCGTGGTGCCGGTCAGGGTGTACCGGACGAATTCGCTGCCCGAGGTGAGGTAGAGCTTGTCCCCGGCGAGGTAGGCCGCCTCGACCTTCCCGGTACTGGTGATGGCGGTCGGGATCCGGCCCAGGTCGATGGTCCGCCGCGGCTGGTCGTCCTGGTCGGCGGCCAGCACGACGTAGGACTTGCCGGCGTTGTCGAACCGGACCACGCCACCCAGGTACGGCGCCGACGGGCCACCGGGGGCCGTCTCGGGCAGCCCGAGCTTGTTGCCGGCCAGCGGTTGCCGCCCGTCCTTGTCCTTGCCGTCCTTGTCCTTCGGGTCCGGCGGCTGTGCTGTCACCGGAAGGTACCGGTCGCCGAAGATCAGGTACGCCCGGTCGCCCACGTAGGCGACGGTGTCCAGGGTGACGTCGGGCGGTACCGGCCACAGGTCACCCAGCTTGCGTACCTTTCCCAGGTCGGTGGAGGTCACCACCCCGTTCTGGGCGCGGGAGTAGAAGTATTCGGTGCCGTCGGGCGAGGTGAACGCCGCGTCAATGCGCGACCAGCGCGGCAGATTGTCGGTGTTGGTGCCGATCGGCATCGGGTAGCCGGTCTCGAGCGCGCCCAGGGCGCCCGACGGGTAGCGGTAGTACTCCGTGCCGGAGAACAGGTACACGTGGTCGGTGCGGACCAGCACGGCATCCACCACACCCGTCTGGTTCAGGTTGGTGCCGATGATTCCCCATCGGTCGGCGGTGACCAGGTTGGCCCGGCCGGCGGTGGCCGTGTCCGCCGTGATCACCTTGAACTTCTGGTAGGTGTTGGTGAAGAAGTACGTCGTGGAGTCGCTGAGCCGAAACGCGGCGTCGATGCGCCGCCAGCTGCTCGGCAGCCGGTCGCTGTTGTCCCGCAGCGGCTGCGTCGGCTGCGGCTCGGTGGGCACGGTGATCGGCCGGCACAGGAAACTGCCGCCCTTGTGGTCGACGCTGAACCAGGGCCCGTCCTGCGTGTCGGCGGGGGCGTTGAACCGCACCACCTGTGCCGGGTCGATCGGACTGGTGTCCGGCTCGGCGAAGATCAGGTCCAGGTCGGCGGGCCCCGCCGGCGGCACCGTCCCCTCGGCACGCAGCCCGTACAGCTCGGGGGTGAGCGAGAACGCGGAGCTGACCGCCTGCGGGCCGGTGGGCCCGGCTACGGTGTAGGAGCAGGAGACGACTATCGAGTCGTGGTTGCCGGACGGGCCGCCAGGCACGGTCCGGGATGCCTGCACGTACAGGCTCACGTCGAAGATCGGGCCGGCCTGCGTCGTGTCCACCGCGAGCACCTGGGCCGGCACCCACTCCTGGTTGAGGTTGCCGAACGAGTAGCAGATGCGTACCCGGTACATTGGGGGCGGCGCGGTCACCGTCTGCGCGTCGCCGTCCTGCTTGGCCACGATGGTGGTCGTCGCCAGGTCGTCGGGCAGCACCGTCTCCACGACCGGCCAGAAGACGAACACCCGCCCGAACGCGTGCACCGGGTCGACGCGCTCGGCGTCGATCTGCACGTCCACCTTCAGCCACGGGTCCCAGGAGGCGGAGAGCTTGTCCCCGTCGCGGAACTCGGCTTCGCGGTAGTAGTAGCGCTTGGGCTCCGTGCGGGTCCGGCCGAACAGCACCAGCCGGCGGGTACCCGCCGGGACGTCGTCGGGGATGTAGACGTAGCCGCCCGCGATCGCCAGTCGGGAAACCTCGGTGTACTCGTCGAGGTAGCGCTTGTACGCCGTGCGCACGCTGTCGTCGGTGATTTCGCCCTGCAGCAGGTCGTTTTCCAGCGTGACGAAGGCCGGAGTCTTGTCGCCGCGCAGCTCGGGGCGTACGTAGTTCTCCGGGTAGAGGAAGACCTTCCGGTTGGCCACCCAGTTCGGGTAGTTGCGCATCCAGCTCCACCAGCGCTTCAGCCGCTGCCGCACCTCGTCCGGGTCGGCGCCCTCGGGCAGCGTGACCGCCTCCAGGTCCAGCAGGTAGCGGTGAAGGAACAGCTGGGTCGCCGAGATGGCCTCGCGCACCCGCGAGGTGGTGCCGGCGCTGCCCATGTCCACGTCGATCAGCAGCTGCTCGAACAGGTCCCGGGAGGTGCGCAGCAGCGGATTCAGCTCGATGACCGTGGGCACCAGGGCGTCGCGTTTGAGCACGTTGAGTTCGTTGTCCAGCTGTGCGGAAAGGACGGCCCAGTCGGTCGCGGCGGTACGCGCTTCGAGCAGCTGGTACAGCGCGTCGGCCGCGGCGTCGACGTCGACATCGGAGTCGGCCGCGACGTCGGCGTCGGTCTCGGTGTCGTCCGCGACGCCGGTGCCTGCCGCGCCGTCCGTGTCGGTGCCGGCCGCGGTCTCGGTGCCGGCCGCAGCGTCGGCCGCGACTGCGGTGTCGGTGTCGGTGTCGGTGTCGGTGTCGTAGAGCTTCGACCAGACGAGGGTGTAGACCTGCGACAGTCCGGCGCCCAGCTTGCCGGCCAGCGCGAACGCGTCCACCAGCGCGAGCAGGAACTCGATCTCGAACCGGGTCTCCTCGTCGGTGGCCGGGGTGAGCAGGGCGCTGTTGCGCCTGGCCCAGCGCAGCTCCTCCGCATCCCAACCGAACAGGTCCGACAGGTACGCGTACGGGTCCTGGTCTCCGGTGACCAGGAACGCGGCCAGGCCGTCCGGGTGCGCGCGGGCCAGGTCCACGAACCGGACGATGGTGTGCAGGTCGCCCAGCCGGTAGTCGGCCGAGGACGACCAGCGGTGCGCGAACTCCTGCGGGAAGGTCGGCTCCACCTGGTCGTAGCGGCCTTCGCGATAGCGCACGTACCGGTCGCCCTTGACCAGATAGGTGCGGCCCTCGAAGCTGAAGGCGCCGTCCGGGCCGGTCTCGAAGTCGTCAGGCAGGTCGCCCCAGTCGTCCTTCACGGTACGCGGGAAGCCCTCCTCGGCCAGTGCGGAGAAATCCGGATCGGGCTGGTCCGGATCGGGCTGGGCGAGCCGGCCGGCCGGGTACCGCAGGTACTGCCCGGCGCGGAAGGCGTAGAGCTCGCCGGTCGGCGCGACGAAGGCGGCGTCGAGCCCCGGCGCCCCGGTGGTGAACGCGTTGTCCACCTTGCCCCACTGGTCGGTGACCGGCCGCAGGTCGCCGCCGTGCAGGAATTCCCTGCCCTTGAACAGGTAGGTGTCCCGGCCGTCCGGGGTACGCCAGGCGGCGTCCAGCCCGTCGGCGAACTCGTCCGGCAGCGGCAGCAGGCGCAGTTCGCCCGGCAGCGCGTCGCCGATCGACTTCGGGTAGCCGTCGTCCACCCACCGGTGGTCGTAGCCGGAGTAACGCACGTACTGGTCGCCGGAGAACAGGTAGGTGTGCCCGTCGGCGACGAGCGTCGCGTCCACCCGCTGCCGCTCAGCGATGGTGTTACGGATTTTGCCCAGGGTGTCGATGCCGATCGTGGCGGTCAGTGCGCGGGACACCGCGTGGCAGGTGCCGCCGATGAAGATGTAGACGTTGCGGTCGTTGGCCACGATCGCGTCGATGCCGCTGGGCTCGCCGGGCTGGCCCAGCGCGTCCTCAAACGACTCCGGCAGGTTGACGAACGGCTCCTCGGTGCGCAGGTTGCCGGCGATTTTCTTCGGGTACCCGGCGTCGATGTAGCGGTACTCGGGCCCGGTGTAGCGCACGTAGTGGTCCTGGGAGAACAGGTAGGTCTGCTCGCCGCGCCAGACGAACGCGGCGTCCACCGACCCGCTGCCGTCGGCGGGCACGAACGGGTTGCCGGACAGGCCCCACCGTTCCCGCGTCGGCGCGGGCGCGGAGAAGGTCCCGTCGGCGTAGCGCGTGTACCGGTCACCGACGAAGAAGTAGGTAGCTCCGTCGGCCGCGGTGAAGGCGGCGCGCAGGCGGCCTGCGCCGCGTCCCGAGACGAACTGGTCGAAGCCCGGCCACAGCCGGTCGATCGGGCGCGGGTACGACCACCGCCCGGCCTTTGCGTCGTAGGACAGGCAACTGCGCCCACGCAGCAGCAGCATGGTGTCGCCCTCGAACAGCACCGCGTCAGGGATGCCGAAGCCCTCCGGTGCGCCCCAGAACCCGGCGTCGACGGTCGCCGGGTACCCGTCGTCGGGCCGGCGGTAGTCGGCGCCGGAGTAGACCACGCACCGCATCGTCCCCGCGTCGTCCGGCTTCTCGAACAGGTATGTCCGGCCGTCGCGCACGTAGGCCAGACCCACGCTGGTCAGGCCGGCCCAGTGCGCCTCGATCGGGCGCGGGTCGCCGTCAATGGTGGTCGCCGACGGGTCCGGGTACACCACGAACTGGTCGCCGCTGAACAGGTAGACCCTCTGATCCGTGCCGACGAACGCGGCGTCCACCGCGCCGTTCTGGTAGATCAGGTTGCGGGGCCGGCCCCACTCGTCGGCCAGCGGGTACTCCCGGCCCAGCCCGACGTTGAAACAGGCCGGGCCCTTGAACAGGTACGTGTTGCCGTCCGCCCCGGTCAGCACGGCGTCCAGGCCGGTGCGGAACGCCTCCGGTACGGTGCGCAGCGTCCGGGGCCGGAACGGCGTCGCGCTCACCGCGCGCCCCTCCAGCGAGGAGCGGTGCATCCAGCCCTCCGGCTTCTGCACCAGCACCGCGCCGTTCTCGATGAAGGCGCTGCTCATCCCGGGCAGGCACGGGATGTCGTCGTAGCGCCGGTACGCGCTGGCCGAGACCACGTGGCACACGTCGTCGCGGAACAGGTACGCGGTGCGCCGGTCGGCGAAGGCGGCGTCGACCCGGTCCAGGATGACGTCCAGCGCGCCCAGCCCGGGTTCGGAGTTGAGCTGCCCGACGGGGCGCGGGTACCCGTCTTCCACCACCGCGTAGTCGCCGCTGGCGTACCGCACGTACTGGTTGCCGGAGAACAGGTAGGTGTAGCTGCGCGGCACGTCGATCCCGTCGACGGTTTCGGTCACGTCCATCACCAGCGTGGCGTCCACCCGCCCGGTACGGGCGATGGTGTTGACGACGTTGCCCCAGAACGCGTCGACGGTGCGCGGGTAGCCGTCGTCGACCTGCGTGTAGTCGCCGCCGGAGTAGCGCACGTACTGGTCCTCGCAGAACAGGTAGGTGCGGCCGTCGTGGCCGACGAAGGCGGCGTCCAGACGGTCGAACGGAATGCTGTCCCAGTGCTCGTGCAGGCTCTGCGGCTGCGACCACCAGCGGTGCCGGGCGTCGAAGGTGACGAACCGGCCGCCCGAGAACAGGTAGGTGCGCTCGTCCGGGCCGGTGAACACCGCGTCGATGGGCCCGAACTGCATGCCGTCGGGCAGGTTCCACCAGTTGTCGGTCAGCGGCTTGGGGTAGCCGGCGTCGGGGGTGCCGTAGTCGTTGGTGGAGTACCGGACGTAGAACCGGGAGCCGTCACCGAAGACCTTGACCCGCTTGCCCTCCCGACGGACGGTCAGCGTGATCCCTTCCTCGGTCTCGACGCGCCACTCCGGCGCCGCACCGTCCACCCGCGTCGGGGTCAGCCCGTGCTCGGCGAACCGGTTGCGCAGCGCCGGTGTCAGGTCGCCCGGGTCCAGCTCCGGCGGCAGGTCGAACAGCAGTCCACCGACGCCGAACAGGTACGCGGCGCCGTCGAGCACCGTGCCGGCGTCCACCTGGGTCAGCCCGCCCCAGTCGCGACTGATCAGCCGGGGGTAGCCGGGGTCGACCACGGAATAGTCGTCCGTGGAGTAGCGCAGGTAGGTGTCGCCGCTGAACAGGTACGTCTGGCCGTCGAGCCCGACGAGGGCAGCGTCCACGGTGCCGCTGGGCAGCGCCGGGCGCAGCACCCCCCAGCGCTGCGCGGTCGCGACGACCTCGGCGTCCGAACCGGTCAGGGCGACTGTCCGGTCGCCGCGGAACAGGTGTGTCACGCCGGTGGCGTCGACGAATGCCGCGTCGACGCGGCCCTCGAACGCGGGCGGGACGTCGGCGATCCGGCGCGGGTACCCCTCGTCCGCCAGCACGCCGTCGTTCTCCACGCAGTCGGAGTACGCGACCTGCTGGTCGCCGGCGAAGAACCGGACCAGCGGGCCGTCGACCTGCGCGGCGTCGACCCGGTCGGCGCGGGCGAGGGTGTTGCGGACCCGGCCCCAGACTTCGGCGAGGGGTCGTGGGCTCTGGTCGGCGCCGCTGGCCAGCCAGCTGTCCCCGGCGAACAGGTGGATGCGGTTGTCCCGGCCGAGGAAGCCGGCGTCGATCGAGGCCCGGAACGCCGGCGGCAACGGTGCGCCCAGCTGCTCCCGTTCCCACCACTGCGCGGTGTCCCGCGGGTACCCCTCGTCCACCGTGACGAAGTGGCCGCTGGAGTAGCGCACGTACTGGTCGCCGCTGAACAGGTAGGTCCGCCCGTCGGAGTCGACGAACGCGGCGTCGATGCGCGCCGGGTCGTCGAAGTTGTTGCGGATCCTGCCCCAGACCTGGTCGCGGGGTACCCAGCGGGTGCTGCCCTGCTCCCGGGTGAAGGTGTGCGAAGCGCCCTCGGCGTCGCGGCCGATGAGCCACTCCGTGCCGGTGTCGCGGCGGAACGCGGCGTCGACCCTGACCAGCGCGCCGAACCGGTCGGACAGCTCGGACAGCGGGTGCGGCGCCGGGTCGGCCAGCGCGTACGTGGTCGCGGAGTAGGTCCAGTAGCCGCCGGGGCCGAAGGCGTAGATGGTGCCGTCGAGGCTGTCCAGCAGCGTGTCGAAGCGGGTCACGCCGGGCGGCAGCGCCAGGTGCTCCGGGAACTTGCCGACCAGATCCTGGTCGGTGAACACGGCGGTGATCTCGGTTGGGTCCAGGCCGAGCTTGGCCGCCAGCACCGCGAAGCGGCGTATCCGGCGGTAGGCGAGCTGGAAGTGCGGGTCGGCCGGGACAGCGTTGACCTCCCCGGTGTCGTCCGCGGCCGCCAGCACCGGGGCCATGAGCACCTCCAACGCCTGCCGCGGCCCGCCGGTGACCGCCTCAGCGATCGCCGCCACCGCCGCGACCGGTACGCCGAACGCGTCCGCGAGCCCGCCGTAGAGGCTGCTCTGCTGCACCCGCGCCTGGTCGGTCAGCCGCTGGCCGAGCTCGGCGATGGCCGCGTCCTGCGCGCCCGCGACCGCGTGCAGCAGGAAGAAGATGTCGGTGCTGTAGTCCTCCAGCCCGGGCACGACGAACTCCAGTGCGTGGCTGACGGTCCGCAGGTACGGCAGCCAGTCCGGTGTCACCGCGTGCCTGTCGTCGAGCAGGCCCACCTCGATCAGCCAGGCGAACAGCTGATCCCGCTCGTCGTCGGTGAAGCCGAGACCGGTCAGCGCCGCGGACCCGAGCCGGTACGGCTCCTGGTCGGCCAGCACCGTGACGATCCGCCGGTAGACGGTCTGCCGCTCCAAGTCGGTGTAGTCGGGCCCCAGCTCGAGCGTGCCCGCCGGGTCGGCGAACAGGGTCTCGTCCAGCACCCGCCCGCCGCCGGTGTACCTGCCGTTCAGCGCGTCGAACACCCGCCGGCTCATCGCCTCGTCGGCGAGCGGGGCGAAGTCGTCCGGGCTGAAGGTGTCCAGCGCCGTCTTGAACGCGGCAACCTGCCCCTGCATCGCGTCCAGCACGGCCGCGCGATTCGGGTAGAACTCCAGCGCGAGCCGGAAACCGGAAAGCGGCAGCGTGGCCAGCGCCGCCTTGTCCCGGTAGCCACCCTCGTCGTCCAGGTACCCGTTGAAGCGCAGGCTTTCGGTCAGCGCCGTGAGCTGCGCCTCGGTCAGCGGCAGAGCGGCGAAGATCCCCGGGTCCAGCGCCAGCGGCTCGCTCGCGAACCTCGCGATCCGCTCGTCGAGCAGCTGTCGCACCGGCTCGGTGAGGTCGGACAGGTCCGCGTTCACCGCGAACCGCGCGAGGTTGCCGGCGTCGGTGAAGAAGTCCGGTTGCCGGAGGTTGCCGTCCTCGTCCAGGTAGTTATTGAAGATCAGGTTGTCGTAGAGCTCGGACTGCCGCTGCGGGCTCAGGTCGTCCAGTACCAGCAGGTCGGACGGGAAGAACACCGCTGTGCCGTTGACCACCGAGCCGATCGTCTTGAACAGCGGCTCGGTGTACCCGCTGAAGTCGCTGGCCAGCGCCAGCCCGGCGGTGGACTCGACGGCGAGCGTGCCGTCCGCCCCCAGCACCCCGAGCCACACCAGATTCCCGAAGACCTTCGCCGTCAGCCGCTGATCCAGGCCGAGCCCGACGAAGTCCGCCGCGGTGATCACCCCCAGCTCGCTCACCGCGTCGTAGGCCGCGGCCGGCACCGCGTCCGGATCGACGCGCAGCAGCCGGTCGTCCCGGCCGGAGACCACCCCGTCGCCGTACCCGACCAGCACGTCGTGGATCACTCTCGCGGCGCGCTCGCCGAACCGGTCCGACACGAACACCTCGGCGCGCAACGCGGACGGGTCGAAGGCATGCTTCAGCGCGTCCAGCGCCGCGACCTGGTCGCCGTCGTCGTGCTCCGGGCGACCGCCGAGAATGCCGGCCAGCTCGTCGGCGGTGAAGCCGGTGGCCTGCGTCCAGGTCACCACCGCGAACAGCAGCTGGGTCAGCCACAGGCTGGCGGGCGGGTCGCCGCCGGCCAGGATCTTGTAGTAGTCGCCCGTCTGGTCGGGTGCCGCGCCCAGCACGGTGAAGGTGCTGTACCGGGGCAGCGACGGGTCACTCTCCAGCGCGACCACCACGTCGAACAGCTCGTCGACCGCGACGCCGAGCGCCCCGGCCAGCCGCCCGACGCGGGACAACAACGTGATCTCCGGCTGCCCGATGTCCCCCCGGTCGAACGGGCTCGGCTCCTGCGCGTCGTACCGCTGCCGGTAGCGACCGACGATGGTCACGATGTCCGCGTCGGACACGCCGATCGCGGCCGACAGCCGAGCCCGGTAGTCCCGGTTGTGGGGTGCCAGAATGTCCCCCGAACAGCCGTCGATCACCGCCGGGTCCACGGCGCCGGCCAGCTCGCAGACCTCCGACACGGCGAGGTCGTGGTCGCGCCGCAGCCGCAGCACCACCGCGACGGTACGCAGCGCCTGCGCGTCGATGCGTCCGGCGCAGCAGCTGGACAGCACCAGGCCCAGGTCGGTCAGGGTCAGGCCGGTCAGCCGGGCCAGCCGGACGAACCGGTTGGCCCACTCGAACCAGTCGACCCCGACGGTGTCCGCGCCGGCCGGTGGCTCGATCCGCGTCCCGTCCGGGCTCATCGCGCTGCGCTGCGGGGTGACGCCGACCAACTCCCGTACCTGGTCCCCGGCCAGCCCGGTGGCCGCGCTGAACCGCTCGACGTCCTGCAGGTCGGCCAGCGCGTCGCCGTCGCCGAGCCCGTAGGCGGACTTGACCGCGGACTCGTCCGGCAGCGCCGTCGTCACCACCGCGACGTCCTCGGCGGACAGGTCGAGGTACTCCCGGGCCACCAGGTCGTGGTCCACCTGGACCGCGAAGAGCCGGTACAGCTCCTCCCGCGTGACCCCCAGGTAGCTCAGGTACCTGTTGAGCCGCTCGTTGCGCAGCGAGAACGGCAGCCCCAACGGGTGCAGGCGGGTACTCAGGGTCCCGTACGGATCGGCGCCGATCAGCTGCTCCAGCACCTCGTTGACGATGTCCAGGTACGGCGTCTCGGTGAAGGTGTTGTCCGCGTCGAGGACGACCCGCCGCAGGTCCGGCCGGCGTTCCAGCAGCGGCGGCCGGTCGAAGGACTCCTCGAGCAGTCCGAGCAGTTCGACCAGGTACGCGCCCGGGGAGTAGACGGATCGTGCGTCGTCGTCGGTCCTGAAGTCCAACTCGCCGAATAGCTGCTGGTAGCTGGGTAATGAGTCGTCTCTCAGCACCGGAGTCCTCCCCTGCGCCATCGTGGGCGCACACGACCGGGGCGCCACAGGGTCTGCGGTGCCGCCGGAGTGGATCGGTCGATGTGGTTGCCTGCGACGCTTCGCCGTCCCCCCGAAGGGGACACGGCTTCGGCGCAGGCGTCTTGCTGAATATGTTTGTCGAATTCCGGCTATCTGAAGTGTCGGATCGAGGACGGGGACGGAATCGCGCGGCACCCACGAGGGTGTGTGACTCTGGCTGCCCTGACGCTACGGCGCGAACCGCGCCGCGCCACATCGGCCCACCAGCCGATCCGGACGATCCAAAGGTTCCATCGATGACGGCGGGTCCGGCGAACAAGCCACACCCGCGGTACCGCGGAGCCGATCCTCGATGTGGCAGGGTGGAGTCATGGCAGACGAGACAAACCTCGTTCTCCCGGTGAGCGACGAGCCGATAAGCCTTCGCGCCTACGACCCCGCATGGCCGGCGCAATTCAAGCACGAGGCCGGCATTCTCGCCGACGCGCTCGGGTCACACGTCACCGGCGGAATACATCATGTCGGGAGCACGGCCGTCCCCGGTCTGACCGCAAAGGCGATCATCGACATCATGGTCGGCGTCGGGGACCTCGACTCGTCGCGACCCTGCATCGACCTGCTCGCGGAGCTCGACTACTGCTACGCGCCCTACCGGCAAGACGTCATGCACTGGTTCTGCAAGCCGAGCCCCGCCCGCCGAACCCATCATCTGCACCTGGTGCCGACCGGCTCTGCGCGATTCAGCGACGTGCTGGCGTTCCGTGACTACCTGCGAACCCATCCCCACGCGGCCCGGCAGTACGCGCGACTCAAACGCGAACTGGCCGTCCGGCACACCCACGATCGCGACGCCTACACGGACGGCAAGAGCGCCATGGTCGCCAGCATCACCGCCGACGCCTATCGATGGCTCGCCGCGAACGATTCGCGGCGGCAGTCGGAGCGTCAGACGTAGCCGAACAACGGAGGGAAGGCGAGGACCACGATCCAGGCCCACGCGGCGTAGACCGGCAGGTAGCCGGTCTGCCAACGTTCGAGCGCCGCGAACGACGTGCGCCGACGGATGAAGGTCAGCAGGAGCCACGCCGACCACGCGAGGTTGACCAGCAGGATGACGTTCTCGCCGAGCGCGGCCGCCCTGTTGGGCGTACTGCCGTACTCGTCGGTGATGCGCCCGGTGATGTCCACCAGCACCAGCACGTCGATGGCCAACGCGCTGACCACGAGCGCGAGCTGGAGTTTGTCGAACGGGCCGGGCGGGGCCAGCGGATCGCGGGCCGAGAGCGAGTAGAGCAGCAGTCCCAGCACCACGACCAGCAGGAGGTCGAACAGGATCAGCGCTTCGCGCTCGACGTCGATGCCGTGGCTGGTCCAGACGACGGCGACGAGGAAGGCGAGGAGGGCTGCCGTGAACAGCGGGGTGAACAGCCGGGTGAGGACCGGCGCGATGTTCTCGACGACACTCTGCTTGGCCTCGACGAGCCACCCGGCCACGACGACCGCAGCCGTGGCGCCGCAGGGAAGCAGCCAATTCGAGGTGAACTCGTCCGGAAGAATCCCGATGGCCCTGAAGGTGTTGAACAGCAACGCGGCCAGTACGCCGCCGCCGAGGGCCATGAGCACGAAGTAGATGAACCACTCGCCGGTGAAGCGGATGAAGTCCATGCGTCGGCGGAAGGAGCGCCAGTCGTCGGCGACATAGGCCAGACCGACCACGAGCCACAGAGCGATGGGAAGGTGAATGCTGGTGACGACCACGGACTGCGACTTGTCGGCCAGGGGATAGGCGTTGGCCGCCACGGCGCCGAGAGCGAACAGCGCCACCAGGATCGCGATCACTGGCCGTCGGGCTCTCCGGCGCCAGGCCAGGAACGCCGCCAGCCAGGGCAGCGCGAGCAGGGTGAGGTTTCGCGCGTAGAACGAGCCGTCGTGCTCAAAGCTCAGCCCGAACAGTGCCGGCACCTTGACGGACGCCGCCGCGCCCGCCGCGCAGGCGACCATCGCCCACAGGTCCCGCCGGGAGCGCCGGTCGGCGACCGGGCTGCCGGTGTCGGCGGTCAGCACCAGCTGCTTCCACAGCCGTTCCGAATGCTCCCGGGCGAACTCGCGGGAGAGTTCGTCGAGGCCGCCCATCCGTTTGACCGCGACCAGGAACGCCTCATCCGGGCTCAGGCCCACCGCGACGAGTTCGTCGACGGAGCCGCGGAGGTGGTCTTCGAGCTCGTCGGCGTCGGACGGTTGCAGCACCCTGCGGCGCAGCACGTACTGGCGCCACTGCGCGAACTGCGCTTCCAACTCCTCCTGCCCGTCCGGTGTTGTCATGCGGGGCCCTCCAGCGGGTTCACGGTCAGCGGCAGACGGTCATGCCAGATCTCCTTGAGCGCGTGCATGACTGTGTCCCACTGCCGGCGCTGCTCGGCCAGCTCGGCCACGCCCTTGTCGGTGATGCGGTAGTACTTTCGCTTACGCTCGCCGGTGACCGACTGCCAGCTCGACTCCGCATAACCGAGGCGCTCGAGCCGGTGCAGCAACGGATACAGCAGCCCCTCGGTCCAGTCCAGCTCGCCCCCGGACAGCTCGTTGATCCGCCTGAGGATGGCGTAGCCGTAGCTCTCGCCCTCGGCCAGGATGCCGAGCACCATCGGTGTCGCCGACGCGGCCACCAGATCCTTGGCTACCTTCACGAAACCCTCACCCGCTCCACCCCTAGCACTATGATGCATAGTACTGGTAGGTATCGCCTCGGCGCAACGGCCGGTCACGTGTCCCGGTAGTCAGCGGGTACGCTGACACCCTCCAACTGCATACGCGTCCACGGAGGACCCGACAGACAGTGTGGAAGTGCTGACGATGCGAGTGGTTCTCACCGGGGCGACCGGGTTCATCGGGTCGCAGACGCTCCGGCACCTGGTCGACCGACCCGACGTGACCGGGGTGACGTGCCTGGCGCGGCGGCCGGTGACCGTCGACTCGGGCAAAGTCGAGTCGCTCGTGTTGGACGACTTCACCGCGTACGACGCCGACCTGGTCGCCCGGTTGGCTGACCACGACGCCTGCATCTGGGCACTCGGCAGCCGCTTCGCGCCCGGCCGTGACAAGGCGCTCCACGAGCGGTTGACCGTCGATTACCCGATCGCGTTCGTCGACGCGGTGGTGGCCGGCGATTTTCGATTCTGCTATGTCAGCGGTTGGGGCGTGAAGCCAGGAAGCGTGAAGGGCCGCGCCGAGATCGGGCTACGCGAGCTGGCCGCGCGGCGTCCGGGCCTGGACGTGTTCTGCTTCCGCCCGGCGAAGGTGCTTCCGCGGCGGACGAACGCTGTGGTCCGTGCGCTCTACGGGCCGCTTTCGGTAGGGGTGGACGCGCTGGCCCAGGCGATGATCCGGGTGGCCCTGGACAAGCCGTCCGGCGCTCCCGAAATCATCGAGAACAAGCAGATCCGCGCGCTGGGCCGGTGAGCCGTAGGGTCGGTCGCGGCCGACCCCGGGCCGCGATCCTCGTTGACGGCCTCCCGTTGCCCTGCCGGAGAACGCCGGGCAGGGCACACGGGGAGCGGCCGCTGCTACAGGTGCTGTTGGAGGTAGCTGAGCACCGTCGACGGGGCCGTCGCGGGCAGCTTGTTGTAGTCGCTGTCCGTGTCGATGCTGCTCAGGTCCCACACGTCGGTACCGAGGTACAGGTGGTCGGCGCGCACGCTGTGCGCGTCCATCGCGGCGAGCGCCGCCTGGGTGTACTCGAGCATCGGTGCGCCGGCCGACGCCGGTTGGCAGGCCGGACCGACGCACTGGGAATACTCGTGCGCTGAGGAGGCGGCCGGGATCCCCATGCCGTACGGGATCTTCAGCATGTCGGCCCACGATTTCATGTTGGCCACCTCGGTATCCACGGCACTGGTGTAGGCAGCCACCGGGTTGAACGTACCGCCCGGAGTGTCGGCCAGGTCGTACAGGGAGTCGATGACGTAACCGTTGTGGTAGCCGTTGACGATCTGCTGCATGTGCGTGGCGCTCACGGTGCCGGCCTGGATGGAGCGGGCGAACGTGAAGATGGAGAAGAACCGGCCCTGCGGGTGCTCGGGCCCGACGCACCTGTACGGGTCTCGACCCCGGCCGTTCCCGTGCGCACCGGCGAAGTCCTTGGCGATCTGCAGGTAGAAGTAGTACTGCCCGTTGGCGGTGCTGATATCGAACGGCTCGATGTCGAACTGGATGCCGTCCACCCGCGGATCGGCGCACACCTGCGCGGCGACCTTGTCGGCGAAGCTCCGGGCGAGGCTGGGGCTCAGGTCGTTGAAGCCGGTGAGGTAATCCGCGCCGACTCGGCCGTCGATGACGGGTGACACGACCGGACGCGCGCCGATGACGCGGGCGTGCTCGGCATATGCCTGGGTGGACTGCGCTCCGCTCCCGTCGGGGGTGTAGTAGACGTCCAGGTCGTCCGGCGTGCACTGAGTCGGGTCGAGGTCGGGACAGTACATCTCGACATCGGTCCCGTAGCTGAACAGCACGCTGATCCCGTGGCCCTTGCCGGCCGCCTGGTTGTAGGAGTTCAGTTCGGGTGCCCACATGCCGGGCAGGGTGAGCTGTCCGTACCCGGCGCCGGCGTGGACGGAGTCGTACATCCACACGCCATTGCCCTTCGGCAGCAGGCCGCCGTGTGGGTCGCGTGGCGACGGTACCGGCGCGCCGGCCGAGACGGGGGCGGAGGCCGTGGTGAGAGCGAGGCCGGCGATGAGGAGTACGGCAGCAGCCACGCTACGTCTCCGCGCGCCAGGTCGGCGGATGACAGTGTGGGTCATAGGTTCTCCCCGCAGGTCGAAGGTTGATCTTCGGGAATATATCTATATCACACCCCTGAACCGCCGAGCGTCAAGATCGATAAGCCGCGGTGCGGTGACCGGCCCAGGTATCACGGGTAGCTGTGGCGTGCCCCGCGTCGCGGCGATTGCGTTGGTCGCACGCCTCGACGCCAGCGCCCAGGTGGTCACCGACGATCCTCACCACGACCTACCACGCACCGCATGGCGTTGCCTCGCCGAAACGCTTCCGCTCATCGGCTCGCCCGGTTCCGGTGCCGCGCGCGATGCCGGTGCGCCGGGCCGGCCGCGCCGTGGGGCGGCCGGCCCAGCCATTCGGTCAGGCGCGGCCGGTGGGGGCGCCGGTCAGCAGCTTCGCCCGCAACAGTGCCAGGGTGGCCGGGCTGAGTCGCAGCCCGCGGAGGGCGTAGTTGGTCATCGACCCGTAGCTCGCCTTGACCTGGTCCAGGCCCGCCTGCAGGTAGGCCGGCTCGACATCGAGCACGTGCTTGTAGATCGCCGCGGTCGCCGGGGGCATCGCCGCGAGCGTGCTCTGCACCGAGGGCGAGTCGAAGTAGTACTGGTTGCTCAGCAGGTAGTCGTGCATGACGACATCGGAGGGTACGCCGAGCAGGGTCAGCAACACCGCCGTCGCCCATCCGGTCCGGTCCTTGCCGGCCGAGCAGTGGTAGAGGCTCGCGCCCGGCGTGTGGGCCAGGGTGGTGAACAGGTCGTGGTATGCCTGTTGCGCCGAGTCGGACAGCACCATCTGCCGCTCGCCGTCGATCAGCAGCTGCTGTGCGTCGGCCTCGGAGGTGATCGGGGCGGCCGGCGTGCCCTGCGCGCCCAGCACGTTGAAATCGTCGTAGTGGGCACGGGCCGGGACAATGTCGGGGGTCGCTGTCGCCTCGTCCGGGGTACGCAGGTCGGCGTCCTCGCGCAGGCCCAGGGCGTTGACCACCTTCAGGTCGGCCGGGGTGAGCGAGAGTGCCGCGGACCGGTACAGCACCCCGTCGCGTACCCACTGGCCGGAGGTGGTGCGGTACCCACCCACATCACGCAGGTTCGGGTCGCTGGCCAGTCCGAGGCTGCGCTGGCCGATGGTCAGCGGCGCACCGCGATCCGGTACGAGCCGGAAGTACTCGCGGGTGGCGGCGGGAACGTGGACCGTGAGCTTGCCGGTACCCCGGCTGGCGCCGACGTAGTGGGTGGCGTGTGCCGGGTCGGTACCGTCGTAGACGCGCACGCTGCGAGCCTGGGGTGCTGACCAGGAGACCGTGACCGTGCCGCCGGCCGGGTCGGTCACCGTCGCGGAGGTGAACGGAATCACCGCGGCGGGCAGCGGCAGGGATCGGGCCGGAGCCGCTGCGGCCGGGGTCGCGATGGCCAGCACGGCTGCGCCACTGGCGACCGCGGCAACCACCGTGCGCACCCTCGCTGACCTGCGCTTATCTGAATGGGTAGGGATCTTCATCCGCGGACTGTAGGAAGCGATCATGGCCGGCGGGCGAATCCTGCGCAAGGGTCGTGGGAGTTCTCCCTGAACAACGCGCTGACCTGCGACTCTGGCATCGTCGGCCGGCGACCTCGCCGCTGTGAGGGCGAAACGACCCCGAGCGGCACGTGGAGAAGCGGCCGAGGGCCCGAATCAGCCGACGGGAACCGGGTCCGCCGCGCTGCGCTCGTCGAAGTCGTGGCGGGCCACCAGGATCTGCCGGGCGTGCTCCAGTGACCAGTCCGCGATCGCGCTCGTCAGCCGTCCCGCCTCCACCCCGAGCGGGGTCAGACCATATTCCACTTTGGGCGGAACCGTCGGGTAGACGGTACGGCTGACGAGGCCATCGCGTTCCAGTGCCCGCAGCGTCTGGGTCAGCATCTTCTGCGTGATGCCGTCCAGGATGCGCCGCAGTTCGTTGAAGCGCATCGGCCGGTCATGACGGCGCAGGGCGGCCAGGACGTACAGCGCCCACTTGTTGGCAAGCACCTCGACGACGGTGCGGGAGGGACAGTCGCGCCGGTAGGTGAACGTCGACTCTTCCTTGGTATCCATGAGGTACCTAGATATCAGAAAGGTGCGCACTTCACAACAGATACCGCCGTCTTGCAGGATGAACCAGTGGTGAACGGCGCCACCCTCAAGGAGACGACATGAACCTGCGCATGCGCGCGATCAGCCAGCGGATTTTCGGTGGCCCGGAAGTCCTGGAGATCATCGAGACCGATCGTCCCCTGCCCGGGCCCGGTGAGGTGCTGGTGCGGGTTCACGCCGCGGGGCTCAACCCGGCGGATTGGAAGCGGCGTTCCGGACTTCTGCGCCGGCTCGGGGAACCGCCGTTCACGCTCGGCCTGGACCTGGCCGGGGTCGTGACGGCCATCGGTGATCAGGCGAGCCGCTTCCAGCAGGGCGACGCGGTTTACGGGGCCGTGCTGCCTCCGCGCGGAGCCTACGCCCAGTACGTGGCCGTCCCGGAGGACCTCCTCGCGCCCGCTCCGTCGAGCCTGGACCTGCCGCACGCCGCGGCGCTGCCCACCGCGGGACTGACCGCCTGGCAACCACTGGTGCGCGTGGCCGGGGTCCGGGCCGGGCAGCGCGTGCTCATCCACGCCGCGGCCGGCGGAATCGGTCACCTCGCCGTGCAGATCGCCAAGGCACACGGTGCGTACGTCATCGGCACCGCCCGCAAGGACAAGCACGACTTCCTGGAAAAGCTCGGCGCCGACGAGTGCATCGACTACACCGGCGTCGACTTCGCCAGCGTCGCGCGCGACATCGACATCGTCCTCGACCCGATCAGCGGTGACTACGGGCCGCGGTCGCTGGAAACCCTTAGCCCGCGGGGGGTTCTGCTCGATGTCCGAGGCACCGGGCCGGACCGGACCGCCGTTCGCGAACGGGCTCGCGAACGCGGCCTGCGCTACGTCGAGTTCGGCTTCACCCCGTCCGGCGCGGACCTGCGCGAGATCACCGCGCTGGTCGAGCGCGGCGCCCTGCGCGTTGCCGTCGAGCGCGTTCTGCCGATAGAGGAGGCTGCCCGGGCACACGAGCTCAGCGAGGCGGGACGCGCGCGAGGCAAGATCGTGCTGACCGTGGGGTAGGGCAGCGCGACCCGCCGGTTCCGAAACGGCGCGCTACCGTCAGGTGCTCGGAGACAGTCCCCGTCTGACCCGACGACCATGAGGAGCTACGCGATGAACCCGAACGCCGACTGGGAGCAGCGCAGTGCGGACCTGTGGGCGGCCTTCAACGCTGCGCCCGACGCCTGGGATGAACAGGAGTTCCGCGAGCGGGTTGGCGCCCTCGCCGACGAACTGGGCCCGGATCATCCGGTGGCGGCGTTCGAGCGGGCCTGCGCGCTGGACTCGACCGGCCATTCCGACAAGGCGGTCCAGCTCTACCGCAAGGCGCTGGAGCTGGGCATCGACGGTATCCGCCGGCGGCGCTCGGTGATCCAGCTGTCCAGTTCGCTGCGCAACATCGGGGAGGCCGAGCAGAGCATCCGGCTGCTGACCGAGGAGCGCGAGCGCGGCTCCGACGAACTCGACGACGCCGTCAGCGCGACGCTCGCGCTGGCCCTGACCAGCGTTGGCCGCGAGCGGGAGGCAGTGTCGATCGCCGTGGGGGCGCTCGCCAAGCACCTGCCACGCTATCAACGCTCGATGGCCAACTACGCCCGGCTCCTGGTTGAACCCGGCTGACTCGCCGGCTTGGCTGTTTCTCGGCCCTGCTGCCGGCGGTGCTGTGCGGTGGCAGGGCCCTTTTTCTCGTCTCCGGCGATAGCGTGACTCTGTTCTTCACGAAACGTTGGAGGCAATACCTTGACTCTTCCTGGCCTGCCGCCCATCAACCCGCTCAACCTGCGTCCGCTGCTCATGCTGGACGTCGCGCACGAGATGATGCTCAGCGAGGACTGGCCGTTGCGGGCGGTCTCGGTGGTGTTCGAGAGCCACACGGATCCGGCCGCGCGATTCAGCTTCTACGGTGCGAACCATCCGGACTCGATCGACGAGGTGCACCACCGGCGCCTCGACGTCGCTATCCTCAACCCGGTCGCTCTGCTCAACATGGCCCGGCTGGGCCGGGGCGCCTACGACCGCCCGCGGGACGTGGCGACGATCGCGGTGCTGCCGCACTACGACCAACTCGGGTTCGCCGTCGCGGACCGGCTCGGGTTCGAGCGCCTCACCGACATCGCGGCCGCCCGGTACCCGCTGCGGGTGTCCGTGCGAGGCTCCCTCGACGCGGCGACCAGCATCTCCGTTGACGTGGTGCTCCGGGCGCACGGCTTGAGTCTCGATGACATCACGGCCTGGGGCGGCACCGTGAGCTACGACCAGCCGATGCCGATGCGCGGCGACACGGACCGGATCGGCCGGCTCGCGGCGGGAGAGATCGACGCGATCTTCGAGGAGGGCACGATCCTGTGGGCCGACGCGGTGGCCGGCGCGGGGGCCTCGCTGCTTCCCATTGACGACGAGCACCTGCGGATTCTCGAACACCAGGGCTTTCGGCGGGGCGTCATCGAGAAGTCGCTCTACCCGTCGCTGCCGGCCGACGTGCCCACCATCGACTACAGCGGGTGGCCGGTCTTCTGCCGGTCCGACACCTCCGACCTGGTCGTCGAGCAGTTCTGCCGCGGGTTGGAGTCCGCCAAGGACCACCTGGTCTGGGACCTCGGCCCGGTCCGGCAGGCGCCGCTGCCACTGGACCGGATGGTCATCGACTCGCCGGCCACGCCGTTCGATGTGCCGCTGCACCCGCGGGCCCGTGCCGTCTGGCGGGAGTTGGGCTACCCGGCCTGACCCCGCTGAGGTAGAGCGCCGACGCCGGAGCATTGGCCGCGTCCGGGTGGGTGATGCGGGTTCTGGGTTGCCGAGGTTTGCGTTTCAAAGTACATTGAGGTCTGCATTTCAAAGTTGTTTGAAGTCAGTCGAGGAGACGCGCATGGGCACGGATGAGGCGGCGCCGGTCAGCGCGGCGGAGTCGCTGCGGCTGATCGAGACGCAGCGCGATGCCGCGGTGCGCAGCTTGAGTCCGGACCCGCGGCTCATCTACTGGCCGTGGGGACTGGCCTGGCTCGTCGGGTTCGGCCTGCTGTTTCTGCGTCACGGCCCGCACGAGCAGGTCCGGGTGAACATGCCGAGCGGGCTCCCATTGGCCGCGTTGTTCGCCCTGATGATCATCGCTTTTCTGGTGTCCGGCGTTGCCGGGGCCCGGGCGAACCGCCAGATCACCGGCGACTCGTCGGTTCGCGGGCTGCGGTACGGGCTGAGCTGGCTGGCCGCGTTCGCCGGCAACGCCGTCATCTGCGTCCACTTCAGTGACCTCTTACCCGCGTCGGAGGTCGGCCTGCTGTGGGCAGCTACGTCGGTGGGCCTGGTCGGCGTGCTGTACCTGGCCGGCAGCGCGGCCTGGCAGTCGCGGGATCTGATGGCGCTCGGCATCTGGCTGAGCATCAGCAACATCGCGGGCGTGCTGGCCGGGCCCGGCTGGCACTCACTCGTCATCTCGGTCGCGGGCGGCGGTGGACTCCTGGTGGCCGGGTTCGTCGTGTGGCTGCATTGGCGGCGTCACGCATGACCGCGCCCGTGCCGGACCTCGATCCGGTCATCCACGCCCAGGTCCGGCTGCGGGTCGTCGTGGTGCTCTCGGCGCTGCGCGAGGGAGACCAGATGGCCTTCCCCCGACTCCAGGAACTGCTCGGCTTGACCGGCGGCAACCTGTCCGTCCACCTTCGCAAGCTCGAAGACGCCGAGTACATCGTGGTGACCAAGACCCATCACGGCCGCACCCCGACCACCCTGCTTCGCCTGAGTCGCCGCGGCCGGCTCGCATTCGACGAGTACACCGCCGCCCTCCACGCACTACTCGACGCCGCCGGATCCGAGGAGACCCCATGACCCTGGCACGTGCGGTCGACGTCACCCGTCGCTACGGCCGCGAACTCGCCCTGGCCGGCGTGAGCCTGGACATCAAGCCCGGTGAGCTGATCGGCCTGCTCGGCCCCAACGGCGCCGGAAAATCCACCTTGGTCAACCTGCTCGTCGGCCTGCGCCGGCCCAGCTCCGGCACCGTCACCCTGTTCGGCGGCGACCCACGCGACCCGGCCCGCCGTCAGCACATCGGCCTGACCCCGCAGGAGACCGGTCTACCGGCCACCCTGCGCGTCGGCGAGTGCGTCGACTACGTGGCCGCCCACTTCGACAATCCGCTCGAGCGGGGCGAGGTGCTCACCCGGTTCGGCCTGGACGGACTGGTGAAGCGACAGACCGGCGGCCTGTCCGGCGGCCAGAAGCGACGGCTCAGCGTCGCCCTGGCCTTCGTCGGCCGACCGCGCCTGGTCTTCCTCGACGAACCCACCACCGGGCTCGACGTCGAGGTCCGCCATGTCCTGTGGGAGGCGATCCGTGCCTTCCACGCCGAAGGGGGTGCGGTCCTGCTGACCAGCCACAACCTCGAAGAGGTCGAGGCCCTCGCCACCCGGGTGGTCGTGCTCGGCGCCGGCCGCGTCCTCGCCGACGACACCGTCCCCGCCATCCGTGGACTGGTCGGCGTGCACCGGGTGAGTATGGCCTCGACCCCGTTGCCCCGCCTGCGCGGGGTGGTGTCCACATCGGAGTCAGACGGTCGGTTGCACCTGCTGACCCCCGATCCCGATCAGCTTGTCCGGGATCTCGTCACCGCGACGGTACCGTTCCGCGACCTGGAGATCCGACCCACCACCTTGGAGGAAGCCTTCCTTCAACTGACCGCCGCCTGAAAGGGTTCCCCGTGAGCCTGGTCCTGACCAACGCGCGGTTCCACCTGCTCGAGACGCTCCGCGTGCCGATCGCCGTCCTCGGTTCCACCTTCTTCCCCACGGCCTCGATGCTCTTCTTCGTCGTCCCGTTCACCGGCGACGACCCGGCCGGCGCCACCTTCGCGACCGCCTCGATGGTCACGTTCGCCGTGATGACCAGCAATCTTTTCGGATACGGCGTGGGTGTCGCGGCCGACCGGTCCGAGCCCTGGGACCCCTACACCCGTACCCTGCCCGCGGGTCCGGGGCCCCGCTTCGGTGGGCGCGTCATCGCCGGGTTGGCCATGACCCTCCTGTCCCTGGTACCGGTGATCCTGATCGCCGCCTTCCTGACCGCGGCGCACACCACGGTGGTCGGGCTGCTCCTTGGCATCGGCGCGGCATTCGTGGCCGCGATCCCGTTCACGTTCATGGGTCTGGCCATCGGCTACGCGCTGCCGACGAAGGCCGCGCTCGCGGTCGCTCAGATCATCTTCTTCCCGCTCGCCTTCCTCGGCGGGCTGCTGTCCGCACCGCGGCAGGCTCCGTCCTTTGTGGAGGCCGTCGCACCGTACCTGCCTACCCGCGGCGCCGTGGAACTGATGTGGGCCGCGGTCGGCGACTTTCCGCTCCGTCCGCTGTCGGTCGTCATGCTTGGCGTGTGGACGGTGGCCGCCGGACTCCTGGCGGCCTGGGCCTACCGCCGGGACGAGGGACGCCGTTTCCGCTGAGGCCACCGCCTGGCAGCCATGCCAACGAGGACGCCGCGCCGGTCACACCGATGCTTTGTCGGCGTGGAGCGCGGCGAGGGCTTCGCGTAGGGCGAGCCGGTGTTGGCGGCGGATCTCTGCGTGGTGGAACGCTTCGCGGTCCTCGTCCGTTTCGGGCAGCAGTGGCGGTACGGGTCGCGGGTCGCCCTGGTCGTCGATGGCCACCATGACCAGGTGGGAGGTGGCGACGGTGGTCGGTGGCACCGCGCGGTCCCACCGGTCGGCGGTCACCTTGACGGCGACCTCCATGGAGCTGCGCCCGACCCAGGTGATCCGGGCATGGACGTGCACGACATCGCCGACGCGCACGGCCTGCAGGAAGAGGGTTTCGTCCATGGCGGCGGTGACCGCCGGGCCTTCGGAGTGGCGGGCGGCGACGACTCCGGCGACGGAGTCGATGAGGTTGAGGATGCGCCCGCCGTGCACGGTGCCCATGAGGTTGGTGTCGTGCTGATCCATGATCTGCGACACGGTCAGTTGCGAGGCGGATGGTGGCCGGCCAGGTGTGGTCATGTGCGGTTCGTTCCGTTCCGTGCAAAGAGCGGCGGCATGGAACGCAACGGCGGACGAGGCCACGACCGATCCGGTCATGACGCGTACGCGCGTTCGGCCCACCCGCGAGGTCGACGGCGGCGCCCACGCCGAGGCGTGGGCGCGGCGCGGGCAGGTTTTCGGACTCGCGGGCATGACCGCATACGTCCGGTCGCCTACTGGCCGTCGCTTTTGCGGACCCTGGCGGGCCAGTGCTTGTGACGGCGGTTGTTCCCGCTCACCGCTGCGGGGCAGTCCCGGATTCACACCGGGTTCCCTCTTGCGACGCCCGGCCAGGTGGTCGGGCGTACCAGCGCCATCGGCGAGCATAGTCGACGCGGTGGTGGCCCACTGTCGCCGCGTGCGGGGGAGAGGCGGCGGGTGGGCGAGAATGTGACGGGGCGCACGGTCACGGGGTGTCGTGCCTGCTGTTGCGGGAGGGGCGCGGCCGGTGTGGTTCGGTTTGGTGCCGGATGACGGTTCCATCGCCGGCGGGTCGTGACGAAGCGCTCACCAGTGTGGACGCGGACTGATAGCCGCACCGACCCCCGGTGGCGCGCCGCCGTTGTCGAGGCGCCGGGTCAGGCGGTACCGGAGCCGATCGCGGCGTGGTCGGCGTGGTCCAGCTCCGACAGGTCCCACGACGGGAACGGATCGGGCAGCCGCCGCCACCCGTCCTGACCCCGGCGGACCTCCTCGTCGGTCAGCAGGCAGGCAGACAGGGCTTCGTGCAGCGCGGCGGTGTCGAGCCCGACGCCGATGAAGACCAGTTCCTGGCGGCGGTCGCCGAAGACGGGATGCCACCGGCCCCTCAGCTCCGCGCGTTCGGCCGGATCGTCCGGCCACTGCCCGGAGGCGGCGACCGGTACGGCGACGGGGTCGCACGCTCCGCTCGGGCCGGCCTGTGACCACAGGGCCTGAACCTCGGGTCGGCTGGCGAGCCAGAGGAATCCCTTGGAGCGCACGACTCCGAGGTCGGTGAGCCGGTCGGTGAACAGGTCCCATAGCCGCCCGGGGTGGAACGGGGTGGCTGTGCGGAACACGGTGCTGGCGATGCCGTACTCGATGGTCTCGGGGATGTGTTCATTATTGAGCTCGGCCGCCCAGCCGGGTGCGGTCTCGGCGCGGGCGAGGTCGAACAGTCCGGTGTGCAGGACCTGCCGCGGATCGACGCGGCCGTGGACGGCGCGCACCTGCCGTGCCGAGGGGTTGAGCCGGGTGATGAGGGCCTGGACCGTGGCGAGGTCGTCGCCGGGAAGGAGGTCGGTCTTGTTCACCACGATGACGTCGGCGAACTCGATCTGATCGACCAGCAGGTCGGCGATGCCGCGGTCGTCGCCGTCGTAGGCGGCGAGGCCTCGTTCCTCGAGCGACTCCCCGGCGTTGATGAGGGCCAGCAGGGTGGCCGCGTCGACCACCGTCACCGTGGTGTCCAGGCTGGCCAGGTCGTCGAGCACCTGGTCGCCGTCCAGGCCGAAGGCGAAGGTGGCGGCGACGGGCATGGGTTCGGAGATGCCGCTGGACTCGATGAGCAGGTAGTCGATCCCGCCTCGCCGCGCCAACTCCGCGACCTCGGTCAGCAGATCCTCGCGCAGAGTGCAGCAGATGCAGCCGTTGGTCATCTCGACGAGGCGCTCCTCGGTGCGGGACAACTGGCCGCCGTCGCGTATCAGAGACGCGTCGATGTTGACCTCGCTCATGTCGTTGACGATGACCGCGACCCGTAGCCCGTCGCGGTTGGCCAGGACGTGGTTGAGCAGGCTGGTCTTGCCGGCGCCGAGGAAGCCGGACAGCACGGTGACGGGCAGCCGGCCGGTCACGGTACGTCCAGGATCTGGCGGCCCTGGTAGAGGCCGCAGTGCGGGCAGGCGCGGTGCGGCACGACGGTCTCTCGACGGGGACAGGGGCAGGGGGTCAGGGTGGGGGCGGTGGCCTTCCACTGGGCGCGGCGGTGGCGGGTGTTGGCGCGGGAGGTGCGCCTTTTCGGTACGGCCATGGTGAGGGGCTCTCCTGGTGCGGTCGTGGTCAGCGGTTGCGGGCGTACTTGGCGCGGAACTTCTCGACCCGACCCGCCGAGTCGATCAAGCGCTGGCGGCCGGTCCAGAAGGGGTGGCTGGCCGAGGAGATCTCGACGTCGATGACGGGATAGGTGTTTCCGTCGGTCCATTCGATGGTCTGTCCGCTGGTGGCGGTGGAGCGGGTGAGGAAGGCGAAGTCGGCGCTGCGGTCGCGGAACACGACCGGGCGGTACGCGGGGTGGATGTCGCGCTTCATGGTTGCTCCTCCTGTTGGGCGTCCGGGGCGTCGCCGGTCGGGGCGGTCGGTGACGACCTGGTGCCCCCACTGGACTTAGTTGAAAACGATTGTCATTATAGACAGCGCCCGCCGCGATTCACGCAACCCCCCGATCCTCGCGGCCGGGCCCACCGGATGGCCCGCGGCGGGCCGCCCGGTGCCCACCGTTGTCTCGAAGGAGGAGCCCCATGTCTCGACGATGTGAAATCACCGGCGCCGGTCCCGGCCCCGGTAACGCGGTTTCCCGCTCGTCCCGGCGCACCACTCGGCGGTGGAACCCGATGCGAGGGGTGAGGCTCTGATGGCCCGCGGCACCGAGGTGCGACCGATCGTGAAGCTGCGCAGCACGGCGGGAACCGGCTACACCTACGTGACCCGCAAGAACCGGCGCAACGATCCGGACCGGCTGGTGTTGCGCAAGTTCGATCCGGTGGCGCGCCGGCACGTCGAGTTTCGTGAGGAGCGCTGAGCATGGCGAAGAAGAGCAAGGTCGTCAAGGACATCCGGCGCCGGGAAATGGTGGCCCGGCACGCGGAGCGCCGAGCGGTACTCAAGCGGGCCATCGTCGATCCATCGACCGGCCCGGCGGCGCGGGCGGCGGCGCTGGCCGAGCTGGCCCGCCAGCCGCGCGATGCCAGCGCGACCCGGCTGCGTAATCGGGACCTGGTCGACGGGCGGCCGAGGGGCCATCTGCGGGCGTTCGGGCTGTCCCGGGTGCGGATGCGGGAGATGGCACTGCGCGGCGAGTTGCCCGGGGTGCGCAAGGCGAGCTGGTAGCGCGGCGGGCCGCGGGGGTGTCCGGACCGGCTGCGTAGTTCGTCGTGGCTGGTCAATCCGTCGTAGGATGACACCCCCGGCCGGCTCGTCCCCGGCCGGCGTCGGGCGTTGGGTGGGGGATCGGAGTTCACGGTGATGAGCGTCGTGCCTGGGGCCACACGTAACACCCGGCAGCGGGCGCAGGTGTTGGCGCTGCTGGCGGCCACGGATGGCTTCCGCAGCGCACAGCAGCTGCACGCGAACCTGCGTGACGAGGGCGCGCAGGTCGGATTGACCACCGTGTACCGCACGTTGCAGCTGCTGGCCGACGCCGGTGAGGTCGACCAGATGCGGCTGCCCGACGGCGAGCAGCTGTACCGGCGTTGCGGCCGTGGCCACCACCATCACCTCGTCTGCCGGCTGTGTGGCCGGGCGGTGGAGGTGGAGATCCCGTCGGTCGAGCGCTGGACGCGCAACCAGGCCGCCGCGCACGGCTTCGTCGACGCGGATCACACGATCGAGATCGTGGGTACCTGCGCGGACTGCGCGACGCGGTAGCTCCGGCCGCGGTCATCGCCGTGGTCGCCACCGCGTCGCCGTGGTGGAGTTGACAATCGTTATCGTTAGCGCTGTGATAGTCGCGTGGGCGGAGGGCAGGCGCACGTCGACGGCGACGCGACCGCGCGGGTGCTGCGCGCCGCCGGGCTGACCATCACCGTGCCCCGCCGGGCGGTATTTCAGCTGCTGGTGGGGCGGGAGCGGCCGGTCAGCGCGGGTGAGGTCTTCGACCTGCTGCGCGCCGGAGGGTCGCGGCTCGGGATCACCAGCGTGTACCGGGTGCTGCACTCGTTCGCCGGGGCGGGGATCGTGCACGTGTTCGCCGGTGAGGAGCAGCGGTACCGGATCTGCGACCCGTGGCCGCACGCGCACCTGGTCTGCGAGCGGTGCGGGCGGGTGATCGAGCGTCCGGTCGACACCGTGCGCCAGTGGTTGGCGGCCGCCCGCCAGGACGCGGACTTCGTGGCCAATGTCGAGCGCAGCGACGTCTACGGGGTGTGCGGCCGCTGCCGCATCTCCGGTCAGGTCAGCGAGGCCCGACGAACTTCGACGGTCGGCGACGCGCCGTGACTCTTGACACTCTTATTGAAAATGAGTATCAGTGTCTTGACTGAGTTGTTCGACCGGAAAGATCCCAAACATGAAGATTGCTTTCGTTGGCAAGGGTGGTGCGGGTAAGACCACCCTGACCGCGTTGTTCAGCCGCCAACTGGCCGCGCAGGGCCGGACCGTGCTGGCCCTCGACGCGGACATCAATCAGAACCTCGCCGTGGCACTCGGGGAAGACGCCGGCGACGCGGCGTCGCACCCGACGCTGGGCGAGCAGTTGGACGAGATCAAGGAGTACCTGCGCGGGGACAACCGGAGGATCTCCGCCACGGCGGCGATGGTGAAGACCACCCCGCCCGGGCGCGGCTCACGGCTGCTTCGCGTGGTGGACGACAACCCGATCTACCGGCGGTGCGTGCGCGACCTGGACGGCGTGCGGCTGGCCGCCACCGGCGGTTTCGCCGAATCGGATCTGGGGGTCGCGTGTTACCACTCGAAGGTCGGCGCGGTGGAACTGATCCTCAATCACCTCGTGGATGCCGACGACGAATACGTCGTGGTCGACATGACCGCCGGCGCGGACGCGTTCGCCTCCGGGCTGTTCACCCGCTTCGACCGCACCTTCGTGGTGTGCGAACCGACGATCCGCTCGGTCGGCGTGTACCGCCAGTATCTGGAGTACGCCGCCGACTACGAGGTCGCGGTGTCGGTGGTGGGTAACAAGATCGCCGACGAGACCGACGAAGCGTTCCTGCGCGAGCAGGTCGGTGCGGACCTGCTGGCCTGCTTCGGGGTGTCCCGGCACGTGCGGGCCGCCGAGCAGGGCCGGCCAGGGCCGATCGACGACCTGGAGCCGGCCGGTCGGGCGGTGCTCGACGCCATGCGCGAGGCGGTCGACGCCACGCCGAGAGACTGGGCTCGCTTCTCCCGCCAGGCGGCGCGGTTTCATCTGCGCAACGCGCGGGCGTGGGCCAACGACCGGACCGGCGAGGACCTCGCCGCGCAGATCGACCCCGAGTTCACCCTCGGGCCCGCAATGCTTCCCGCTCTATCCCGGTAACTATCGCCGCATCCGTTGGGAGAAGCACATGTCGCTGGATGTCCCCACCGCCCTGCTGGAACGCGCCGAAGCCGGCGAGGTCTCGGACGCCGAGTTCGTCGACTGCGTACGCCAGTCCCTGCCGTACGCCTGGAACGTCGTCAGCCAGGTCGCCGAGGACCTGAACGGTGGCGAAGGAGAGTTCGCCGACCACGCGGTTCCGCCGCCGAGCGAGGCGCAGCGTGGTCAGTTGCTGCGCGCCCTGGCCAGCGACGCGATCCGGGGCGGGCTGGAGCGCCACTTCGGCGTGAAGCTGGCCTTCCAGAACTGCCACCGGGTAGCGGCCTTCCGCCTGGCGGCGGTCGGTGGCGAACGCTACCAGGCGTTCATCTCTCCACGCGGCCAACTGCTCAACCAGTCACCCGAACTGCGTGACTGCTGACCAGATGCCGGGGGCCGGTGCGTGCCCGGAGGGCCTCGACCTCCTGCTCGCCCGGCTGCCCGGCACCGACAAGGTCGGCGCCGACGGCGCGATGTTCCATGGCGATTACCGCATTTGAAAACGACTGTGGTTTTCGTTAGCGTCGGGCTGACCATTTGACACATCTGCACGGAGGCTTGCCGTGTCTTCCATATCCATGCCGGAGCGCTTCCGGAGCCGTCGGATCGGATCGGCGGCCGGCGCCGCCGCGCTGGCGGTCCTCGCGCTCGCCGGCTGCTCCACCTCGTCCAGTGCCTCAACCACCTCGGGGGGCTCCACCACCATCAACGTGGTGGCCGCCGAGAACTTCTGGGGCAGCCTCGCCGGCCAGCTGGGTGGCTCGCACGTGAAGGTCACCAGCATCATCAACAATCCCGATGCCGACCCGCACGACTACGAGCCCACCGCGGCCGACGGTCGGGAGATCGCCTCGGCGAAGTTGGCCATCATCAACGGGGTCGGGTACGACGCCTGGGCGACCAAGCTCGCCGACGCCAACCCGTCGTCGGCCCGGACCACGCTGACCGTGGGTGACCTGGTGGGTGCCAAGGACGGCGACAACCCGCACCGCTGGTACAACCCGACCAACGTGCGGCAGGTCATCGATCAGATCACCGCCGACTACAAGAAGATCGACCCGGCCGACGCGTCGTTCTTCGACACCCAGCACGACACGGTCATCAACACCAACCTGAAGACCTACTTCGACACCATCGCCTCCATCAAGGCGAACTACTCGGGTACCCCGGTCGGCGCCTCGGAGTCGATTTTCGCGATGCTGTCCCCGGCGCTGGGCCTGAACCTGTTGACGCCGTCGGCGTTCCTGACCGACATCAGCGAGGGCAGCGACCCGAGCGCGCAGGACAAGGCGACGATCGACAATCAGATCAAGAACAAGCAGATCAAGGTGTACGTGTACAACAGCCAGAACGCCACGCCGGACGTGCAGCAGCAGGTCAACGAGGCCAAGGCGGCGGGGATTCCGGTCAGCACCATCACCGAGACGCTCACCCCGGCCGGCGCGTCCTTCCAGGACTGGCAGGTCGCCCAACTCAATGCCCTCAACCAGGCACTGAGCCAGGCCACCGGGAAGCAGTAGAGATCGTGACCACCGCACCCGAGACCGTCAACGGCTCTCCCCAGCCGACCGGCGTCAACGGGGCCACGTTGTCGGGCGGCCCCGAGGGCCGCCCGACACTGGTGGAGGTCCACCAGGCGACCGCCGTGCTCGGCGGCCGCACCATCTGGTCCCAGGTCGACGCGACCGTGGCCGCCGGCGAGTTCGTGGCCATCCTCGGCCCGAACGGAGTCGGCAAGTCCACTCTGCTCAAGGCGATCCTCGGCCTGGTCCCGCTGGCCGCCGGTGGCGTGCGCCTGCTTGGCCAGGTGCCGGGCCACGCCAACCACGAGGTCGGGTACCTGCCGCAGCGGCGCAGCTTCGACGCCTCCCTGCGGGTACGGGGAGTGGACGTGATCCGCCTCGGGCTGGACGGCGACCGGTGGGGGCTGCCGGTACGTGGCGCCCGTTCCCGTGCGGCCACCGCCCGCGTGGGCGAACTGGTCGAGTTGGTCGGCGCGACAAGGTACGCGCACCGGCCGATCGGGCAGCTGTCCGGCGGGGAGCAACAGCGGCTGCTCATCGCCCAGGCCCTCGCACGCCGCCCGAAGCTGCTCATGCTCGACGAGCCGCTGGACAGTCTCGACCTGCCCAACCAGGCCGCGGTCGCCGCGCTGATCGGTCGCATCGCGCGCGCCGAGAACGTCGCCGTGATGATCGTCGCCCACGACGTGAACCCGATCCTGACCTACCTGGACCGGGTCATCTACCTCGGTCAGGGCGGTGCCGTCTCCGGAACCCCCGCCGAGGTCATCACCTCCGACACGCTCACCCGCCTCTACGGCACCCCGATCGAGGTACTGTCCACATCGGATGGACGTCTCGTGGTGGTGGGCCAACCCGAGGCGCCCGCCCGCCACACCGATCGCCACGGCGGCGTGGCATGACCGCCGGCTTTTCCTGGAACCTGCTCGCCGATTTCCAGGACATGTGGTCATACCTCGGCATGGTCAACGCGTTCCGGGCCGGCACCATCGTTGCCGTCCTGGCCGCCCTGGTCGGCTGGTTCATGGTGCTGCGCCGGCAGAGCTTCGCCGGCCACACCCTGGCCGTTGCCGGGTTCCCCGGCGCCGCCGCCGCCGTACTGGCCGGCCTCGGCGTCGCCTTCGGATACTTCGCGTTCTGCATCCTCGCGGCACTGGTCATCGCGGCCCTCCCGCAGCGCGGCGGCCGGGGCTACACGGAAGAATCCGCGGTCATCGGCACCGTGCAGGCCTTCGCCCTCGCCGCCGGGATGCTGTTCATCGCGCTGTACAAGGGATTCCTCAACGGTACCAACGCGCTGCTGTTCGGCAGCTTCCTCGGCATCACGACCGGGCAGGTCGCCACTCTGGCCCTGGTCGGGCTGGCGGCGCTGATCGTGCTGGTCGTCATCGGCCGGCCCCTGCTGTTCGCCTCCATCGACGCCGACACCGCCCGGGCGCACGGCGTACCGGTGCGTGCGGTGGGCGCGGTGTTCCTGGTACTGCTGGGCGCGACCGCTGCGGAGGTCAGCCAGATCACCGGTGCCCTGCTGGTCTTCGCGCTGCTGGTCCTGCCGCCGGCCACCGCGCAACTGGTCACCCCACGCCCGGCGCGCAGCCTGATCCTGTCGGTCGTGCTGGCGCTGGTCACGGTGTGGGTCAGCTTGTTCATCGCCTACTACTCGCCCTACCCGATCGGGTTCTGGCTGGCCACCGTCGCCTTCGGCCTCTACGCCCTCACCTACGCCGGCACCGCGATCCACGCCCGGATGGGTACCCGCGCCCCGGCGCCCGCACCGGCAGGAGCATGACCGAGATGTTCAGCCAACCGTTCATGCAGCACGCGTTCCTCGCCGGTACCGCCGTCGCCCTCGCCGCCGGCCTCGTCGGCTACTTTCTGGTGCTGCGCGCCCAGGTGTTCACCGCCGACGCGCTGTCCCACGTCGCCTTCACCGGGGCCCTCGCGGCGCTGGCCGCCGGGTTGGACGCCCGCATCGGCCTGTTCGCCATCACCATCCTGGTCGCGCTCGGCATGGGTACCCTCGGCCGCCGCGGCCGCCCCGACGACGTGGTCATCGGCGGCGTGTTCGCCTGGATCCTCGGCCTGGGCGTGTTCTTCCTGACCCTCTACACCACCACCCGCAGCGGATCGGGCAACGGCTCGGCCAGCGTCACGGTGCTGTTCGGCTCCATCTTCGGCCTGTCCTCGTCCCGAGCCATGGTCACCGCTGCCATCGCCCTGGTCATCTGCGCGGTGATCGTGGCGATCGCCAGGCCGCTGCTGTTCGCCAGCCTCGACGAGAATGTCGCCGCCGCCCGAGGGGTGCCGGTCCGGCTGCTGGGCTTCGGATTTCTCGTCCTGGTCGCCGGTACCGCCGCGGAATCCACCCAGGTCGTCGGCGCGCTGCTCATCCTCGGCCTGCTCGCCGCGCCCGCCGGGGCGGCCACCCGGATGACCACCCGACCGCTGCGCGCCCTCGGCCTGTCCGCGGCGATCGCGGTGGGCAGCGTCTGGATCGGCCTGGCCGCCAGCTACCTCATCCCGAAGATGCCGCCCAGCTTCGCCATCCTCGCCGTAGCCACCCTGACCTACCTGGCGACGATGGGCGCCGGCCAACTGCGACGCCGTCACTACGACGGCATTGCCGAGCCCAATCGAACGAGCCCACAACCGCCCCGCGTTCCCGCTCTGACCTCGTCGGCGACAATTGACGAGGGCCGGTAACCGCCGCCCTCGTTCTCGCCAGAGAACGACCTGTCCTGGGCTCGGACGGGACCGATGGGCCAGCACAACTTGTGGTGCCGGCTTCGTCGAAGAGGGTCTACCCGTGCTCGGGCCGGCACGGCCCCGATCTACGCACGCTGCGTCAGCGGTCGTCCGCCTCCGGCCTGGCGAGGGCTCATCGTGGGTGCACGGCCAACCCGACTCTGCTTGCCGGGCCGCCCGCTGAACCACGACGGGGCCGGCGGCGTGCCCTATGCGGAGGCACTTTCTCCATCCCGCGGGCAGCTTGATCCGGTCTGGCGTCGGCGGGCCGAACGGGCGAGTTGGAGGGCATTCTGTTGATCTTGGAACCACTTCGGCGGCTGGCATCGCGCAGACGCGCGGTGGGCGACCCGGCCACCGGCCCTTCCGAGCCCGTGCCGGGCCGCGACACCGGACCTGACCTCGCCGGTGGCGGCCGGCGGCGCCGGTGGCGTGCCGTTGCCCGATCGGTGACCACCATCCTGGCGTTCCTGCTGGTCTGGTTCGCTCTCGTCGCTCCGGAGGAGATCACTCAGCTGACGCCGGCGGTGTTCATCCGCATCCCGATCGAAGGGATCGTCCTCGCCGCGCTGGTCCTCGTCCTGCCAGGCCGGGCACGAAATGTGGTGATGGCGACCGTCGGCGTGCTCCTCGGCGTCCTGGCGTTGGTGAAGATCCTGGACATGGTCTTCTTCGTCGCGCTCAACCGGCCGTTCAATCCGGTGATCGACCGCAGCTACGCCGGGTCCGCGGTGAGCCTGCTCGGCGACGCGATCGGGCGGCACGACGCGATCGTGTTCCTCATCGTCTTCGTGGCCGCGGCCATTGCCGTACTCGTCTTCACGCCGCTGTCCGTGCTGCGCCTGAGTCGACTCCTGACCAGGCACCGCGCCACGTCCCTGCGCACCGTAGCGGCGCTCGGCGTCGTCTGGGTTCTCTGCGCCGCCTTCGGCGCGCAGATCGTTTCGCGCGCGCCGATCGCCGCCACAAGCGCTGCCGGCGCCGCCTACGAGCAGGTTAGCCAGGTGCGCGCGGGCATCGCGGATCAGCAGTCGTTCGCGAAGTCGGCGGCCGTCGACCCGTTCCGGGGCGCCTCGGGCAGCGACCTGCTGGGCGCGTTGCGCGGCAAAGATGTCGTGGTGGCCTTCGTGGAAAGCTACGGGCAGGTCGCGGTCCAGGGTACGAGCTTCTCGCCGCAGGTCGACTCCGTGCTTGACGACGGTACCGCCCGGCTGCGCGCGGCCGGGTACTCATCCGAGAGCGCCTGGATGACCTCGCCGACATTCGGTGGCATCAGCTGGCTGGCTCACTCCACTCTGCAGTCCGGCCTATGGATCGACAACCAGCAGCGCTACAACGACCTCGTCAAGACCGACCGCTTCACCCTCAGCGACGCGTTCAAGCGCGCGGGCTGGCGGACGGTCGCCGACGTGCCGTCCAACAGAGAGGACTGGCCGGAGGGAACGTCGTTCTACCACTACGACACGATCTATGACGCCCGCAACGTCGGGTACGCCGGCCCCTCGTTCAGCTACGCGTCCATGCCCGACCAGTACACCCTGTCGGCCTTCCAGAATCTGGAACTCGCCAAGCCCGACCACACCCCGGTCATGGCGGAGATCGACCTCGTGTCGAGCCATACGCCGTGGGCGCCCCTGCCGCGGCTGGTCGACTGGAACCAGGTCGGTGACGGCTCGATTTTCGACGGCATGCCCGCACAGGGCCAGTCGCCGACCACGGTGTGGCGCGACGCCCACCAGGTACAGGCGGCCTACGGCCAATCCATCCAGTACTCGTTGAACAGCCTCATCTCCTTCCTGCAGACCTACGACGACAAGAACCTCGTGCTGATCCTCCTCGGCGACCACCAGCCCGCCACGATCGTCTCCGGCCAGGGCGCGAACCACGAGGTGCCGATCACGATCATCGCCCACGACCCCGCCGTGATGGACCGGATCTCCGGATGGGGGTGGCAGGACGGCCTGAGACCCGGCCCGGGGGCGCCCAACTGGCGGATGGACGCCTTCCGCGACCGCTTCCTGACCGCGTTCAGCGCCACCAGCAACTGATCGACCGGCACCCGATACCCCCCGGGCGCGCGTCCGTCGGCGACCGATCGACCGGCGGACACGCGCCCGGCCGAGCCGGAATGCCGGTGCCGCCGGCTGCGGTCAGTGCAGGGTGCGCAGGTCAAGGGCGTGCCGCCACTCCGCCACCCTGAAGCAGAATCTCCAGCAGCTTGTCCGGTGCCTCGGCGACCACGTTGTGGCCGGTCGGCAGGCGGTGCGTGTGCCAAGCCGGGTCCCGGGACAGCCGCTCGTACACCCCCGCGAAGGGGCTGCCCTGCCAGCCGCTCAGGTAGAGGTAGTCGCGGCGACGCACGCGGCTGGGCGCTCCGGAGAGGCGGAGCTTCTGCAGGAAGGAGGGGAGCGGATGCGCCGCGGTCCTCGGGTCAAGACCGGGCGGGGGCGCGACCCGGAAGCCGTCCGCGGTCGCATTCTCGAGGAACAACTGGCGAAACGCCGGAGTGGTCAGGTCCCACATGGAGTCGCCGTCGGCTGGCACGTAGGCGTCGCTGTAGACCAGGCGCCCGATGCGGTCTGGGCAGCGGTCCGCGACCCCGGTGATGACCATCCCGGCATAGCTGTGCCCGACAAGCACCGCGTCGGTGATGCGCTCGGTCTCCAGGACACTGACGACATCCTGGATGTGAGTGTCCAGATTCGCGACGGCCGCCCGCAGGTGCGCCCGGTCGCCCAGGCCGGTGAGCGTGACCGGGTACGCGTCGTGGCCGCGCTGCCGAAGGGCCTGTGCGATCGGGCGGTACGACCAACCGCCATGCCAGCCGCCGGGTACGAGCACAAATGTCGCCACGCCGCAACTCCCTGGTTTGAAGGGTACTCCTCGATTCGAGGACTCGATTCGAGGATACACTCGACGTTGGTACCGAAAAACGTCTGCGAGGGAGGTGGCGATGCTCACACTGAGCATCCTGGGATTTCTGGCGGAAGGACCTCTGCACGCCAGCAAGCTGCGTGAGCGCATCTCCGGGCTATCCGGGCACATCCGTCCGCTCAGCGACGGAGCCCTCTATCCGGCCCTGAACCGGCTGCGCGACGCGGGCCTGGTCGTCCGCGAGGACCTGCCCGGCCGCGGCGCGACCCCGCGGCAAATGTTCGACCTCACCGACTCCGGTCACCAGGAACTTCTGCGCCGGCTCGCGGATCCCGCCGACGTCGAGATCACCGATCGCAACTCATTCATGATCCTTCTCGCCTTCCTCGGCCATCTGCCAGAGCCCGACAGCCAACTGCGGGTGCTGAAACGCCGGCTGGACTTCTACGAGAAGCCCGCCAGCTACTTCTACGACGACGGTCGCCCACTACGCTCCGCCGAGATGACCGACCGATTCCGCAAGGGCATGCTCTCCCTCGCCGCCGTGACGAAGAAGAGTGACATGCAGTGGCTGCGCAAGGTCATTGCCGAGCTCGAAGAGGAGCTGGCCTAACGTGGGGCCTCAAGCGGGATCTCGCCGCTGATCCGAGCCGGGTCAACGTGGCGATGGGAACCAACGCAGCGCGCTCTCCGTTCAGGTGTTGCCGGCGAGCTTCAGCAACGTCGCCAGCTCGCGGCGCGAGCGCCCGCCCAGCTTGCGCAGTGCGCTGGCCACGTGGCTCTCGACCGTGCGTTGCGACAGGAACAGACGCTCCGCGATCTCCCGGTTGGTCGTGCCCGATGCGGCCAGGGCCGCCACCTCGCGTTCGCGCGGGGACAGTCGCGCACCGTACGACTGCCGCCCGCCCCGCCACGGGTAGGGCACCGAAATTCCGAGCCCACGCATCGTCCGGCGCACCTCGGCGATGCCGCCGAGGGCTCCCAGGGCGTCGAACGAGCGCAGTGCCTGTTCCAGCCATTGGGGCGCGGCCGAATCGCCCCGGGTGGCCAGATGACGGCCCAGCCGCGCCTCGGCGTCGGCCTGTTCGTAACGCAGCCCGAGCTCGGTGAACCGGCGGCGGGCGTCGTCGAACAGCCTTCCGTCGCTGGTCAGCTCGGCCCGGCACTGAACCAGCCGGGCGTGCGCCGCTGGCGCGTCGGTGTCGCGCAGGGCGACCGTCAGCTCGTCGACCGCCGGTCGTGCGTCGTCGGGGCGGCCCAAGCGAATCAGCGCGTCGACCAGGCACAGCGTGGCGTCGGCCGCGCTCGGCCACAGCTGTTTGATCCGCACGATCCGCAGGACCCGGGCCGCCTCATCGGCCGCCGCCCGCGGCTGGCCCCGGTCGAGCAGCATCCTGGCCAGTTGGGTGCGGGCCGGGACGAGCGGCCGGAACGCTCCGACCCGGGCGGCATCGGCGATCACGTCGCGCAGCAGCGGTTCGGCCTCGTCGAGATCGCCGGCCAGACAGAGCACGGACGCGAGCAAGAGGCGGGCATCGAGCGCCGCGGCGGTGAACTCGCGGGGGGTACCTACCAGAGCGCGCGCCCGGTCGATAAGGCCGTCCCAGCGTCCGGCGCTCAGATCGACCCAGGCCTCGATGAGGTCGACGAGCCCCGCGAAGCGCAGATAGGCCACCTCGTCGACGGCCCTGCGGCTCTCGGCCAGCAGTAACTCGGCGCGGGCCACGTCGCCCACGTGAAGGGCGGCCTGCGCCCAGTTGATGCAGGCGCGGGCATGCTCACGGGGATTGCCGAGTAGCGCGGGATCGCGGCGCAGCGCGTCGACGAGCGGCCAGCCGGACGGGTCGCCGAGTTCGATCGCCAACGACGTACGGGCGATGCCGACCGCGACCGCGACGCGCGGGTCGCCGCTGGCCAGGGCGTGCGCTTGCGCTCCCCGGGCCACGTGCACCGACACCGGGCGGTCCACCACCAGGTCCGGTACGGCGAGAATGGCCAGCGCCCTGGCCATCAGGTCGGGCCGGTCGGCCAGCTCGTCCACGGACCGCTCGAGTTCGCGGTAGCCCTGCTCGGCCTCGCCCTGCTGGCGCAGCAACCGACCCAGCATGAACCGCAGTTCGCCGCGCACCACGGTGGGTAGCTCGTCGTCGACCAGCAGGTCGGTCAGCACCGGGACGGCGACCGAGTGGGCCAGACCGTCCACCGCCGCGCGGGCGAGCTTGCCGGCCAGTCGCGCCCGGTCGGCGCTCGGCAGGGCCGGCACCTGCACGGCCGGCACCAGGAATTGCGCCGCGGTGGCGTCGTCGCCGTGCGACGTGGCCAGGTCGGCCGCCGCCTCCGCGCTGCGCACGAACTGCGTCGTGGCGCCGGCCTGCCGGTAGTGGTGGGCCAGCCGGGCGACCGGTCGCGGCCCGTCGTCCTCGTCGAGCAGCCGAGCCGCCTGCAGGTGCAGCCACCGGCGGATGGGCGTCGGTAGCCCCTCGTGAATGACCTGCCAGGCCAACGCATGGCGGAACCGGCACTGCCCGTCCTGCTCGTGCAGCAACCCGGCGGCCAGTCCGCGACTCAGCGCACGGGCCACCCGGGCCGGATCGCCGACCAGCCGGGTCAGTAGCGCCTCGTCCGGCGTGGTGCCCAGCACGGCGGCGGCACTGAGCACCTCGCGGGCGTCGTCGTCCAGCGTCGACCAGCGGGCACGCAGCAGGTCGCGCAGCGCGGTCGGCACCGGCAAGCCCGCCGAAAGGTCGGACGCGGTACGCACCACCTCCTCGATCAGGAAGGGGATGCCCGCCGTGGCCTCGACGAGGGAGGTCACGAATCCGTGGGGCAGCTCGGCCGAGCCGAGCAGCTGACGGGCCAGTTCGCCGGCCTGAGCCGGCGGCAGCGGCTCCAGGCTGATCCGCCTCGACGCGCCAGCCCGGGCCAGCGCCTCCCAGATCGGCAGCTGCGCGCTGTCCTCGCTGCGCAGAGTCAGCACGACGGCCAGCCGCGCCGGCACCCGGGCGGCCAGGAACGCGACGAACTCGCAGGTGCCGGCGTCGGCCCAGTGCACGTCCTCCAGGACGAGGACGGCCGGGCCGAGGTCGTCGAGCACGGCGAGTACGGCCCGGAAGAGGCGGTGCCGCTCGGCCGTGGGGTCGCCGAGCGGCGGCGGGGCCGGCGGCAGCGCGGCGGCGATCTCGGGCAGGTACGGCACGAGCGCGCCGACGACCGGGCTCAGCGGTCCGGGCAGCGGCGAGCGGAGGGCATGCTCGCGCACGGCGTCGAGCACCGGCCCGAGCGGGAAGGGCTCCTGCACCGGCTCGCAGCCGCCCCGCAACTGCCGTACGCCGCGCAGCCCGGCGAGTGCCTCGATGACCAGCCGGCTCTTGCCGACCCCCGCCTCGCCGTCCACCACCACGATCGCCGGAGCGGACCTCAGAGCCTCCCGCAACGCGCCCAGCTCACCGGATCTGCCGACGAATCCAGGTAAGGGGCCCTGCCGCACCAGCTCCTCCATGCTGTCAAAAATCAGTACTCCCTACGGATCATCGCATTTGACTATCGTGATCCAGTAGCTCCCATGCGTCTTGCGGGTATGACCGTCGCCCTGACCGTTGTGGCCCTGACCGTTGCCGCCGTCCCGGGTGTCGCGCTCGCGGCACCGGCGCCCACGCCGTCGGCGGACGGGCAGACCAAGCAGGTCTGCGCCGCACCTACGGAGAAGGGGCAGATGCAGTGCATGTCGGTGCTGCGGGTGCGCACCGGTAAAACGGCCAAGGCAGCCGAGGCGACTCCGGACGGCTACGGGCCGAGCGACATCCGCGCCGCCTACAACCTGCCGGCGACGGGCGGCGATGGTATGACCGTCGCGCTCGTCGACGCCTTCGACGACCCGACGGCCGAGGCCGACCTCGCCACCTGGCGCGCGCAGTACGGGCTGCCGGCGTGCACCACGGCGAACGGCTGCTTCCGCAAGATCGACCAGCGGGGCGGCACCACCTACCCGCCGGCGGACGCGAGCTGGGCGGTGGAGATCTCGCTGGACCTCGACGCCGTGTCGGCGGTCTGCCCGGACTGCCACCTGCTGCTGGTCGAATCCGACGACAACTACCTGAACAACCTCGGTGCCTCGGTCGACCAGGCGGTGGCGCAGGGCGCGCAGGTCGTGTCGAACTCCTACGGCGGCCCGGAGGACCCGACGCAACGGGACGACGACGCGCAGTACTTCGACCACCCGGGCACGGCGATCGTGGCCAGTTCCGGTGACGCCCGCTACGGCCCGCAGTACCCGGCCGCGTCGCCGTACGTCACGTCGGTCGGCGGCACGTCGCTGGTACGCGATTCGGGCACCAGCCGGGGTTGGAGCGAATCGGTGTGGGACAGCCACGGCGGCGGTCCGGGCAGCGGCTGCTCGCAGTACGACCCCAAGCCGGCCTGGCAGAGCGACACAGGCTGCTCCACGCGCTCGATCGCCGACGTGTCGGCGGTCGCGGACCCGGACACGCCCCTTGCCGTCTATGACTCGTTCCAGCAGTCGGGCTGGCTCACATCGGGCGGCACCAGCCTGGCCGCGCCGCTGATCGCCGGCGTGTACGCACTGGCCGGCAAGCCCGGCTCGGGCGAGTACCCGGTGTCCTACGCGTACGAGCAGAGCGGCGCGTTGAACGACGTGACCCAGGGCAACAACGGCAACTGCGACCCGTCGTACCTGTGCACGGCCGGTCCCGGCTACGACGGGCCGACGGGGCTGGGCACCCCGAATGGCATCACCGCGTTCAAGGCGCTCGGCCCGCACGGCGAGCTGGCCGGTACCGTCACCGACGCCGCGACCAGTGCGCCGATCAGCGGCGCCACGGTGTCCGCCGGAAAGGCGCAGGGCACCACCGACGTGCACGGGCACTACGACCTCACGGTGCCGGTCGGCAGCTACGACGTCAGCGCGACCCGGTTCGGCTACGACACCCAGCACGCGACCCTGACCGTCACCGACGGTGCGACCACCTCGCGGAACTTCGCGCTCGACGCCCAGCCCCGGGTGAACCTCAGCGGCACCGTGAGCGAGGGCGCCGACCACGGCTGGCCGCTGGCCGCGACGCTCACCGTGGCGGGCATGCCGGACGGCACGTTCCACACCGACCCGGTCACCGGGCACTACTCGGTGTCGCTGCCGGTCGGCGCCGCATACCAGGTCAGCGTCGCGGGTGATTACCCCGGAATGACCACGCAGACGGCGTCCGTGGCCGTGGGCACCTCGGACCTCACCCGAGACTTCAGCGTGCCGATCGACCGGTACGCGTGCACCGCGCCGGGCTACCAGGCCGGGACCACCCGCACCATCGCGCAGCAGACCTTCGACGGATCAGCTGTGCCGGCCGGCTGGAGCGTGCGGGACAACGCCGGGAACGCCGAGGTCTGGCAGTTCGGTGACCCCACCGGAAACGGCAACCAGACGGGCAGCAGCGGCGGATACGCCGGGGTGTACTCCCTCGGTTACGGCGATGACCACCAGGACACGTCGCTCGTCTCGCCACCGTTGGACCTGAGCGGCACCACCAGTCCGGCGGTGTGGTTCAACACCGACTACGAGACCCAGGGCAGCGCGGTCGCCGAGGTGGACTACTCCGTCGACGGCGGCACCACCTGGACCAACGCGTGGCGGGCCGCCGCCACCAACCTCACCAGGTCGCAGGTCACCGTGCCGATTCCCGCGGCGGCGGGCCACCCCGGCGTCGAGGTGCGCTTCCACTACACGGCGGGTGCGGACCTGTGGTGGCAGGTGGACAACGTGATCGTCGGTGACCGGGTGTGCACCCCGCAGGCCGGCGGCCTGGTGCTGGGCCACGTCCGCGACCGGAACACCGGCTCGACGCTGGCCGGCGCGACCTTCACCGGCGGCACCTCCAGCGCCACGGCGTCGGCCGCCGACGGCTCGTACTGGCGGTTCTCGGCGCCCGGGTCACAGTCGTTCGGCGCTTCCCTGACCCGGTACCAGACGCGGACGCAGACCGCGGCCGTCACGGCCAACGCCATCAACGTCCTGGACTTCTCGCTCGCGGCGGGCCGATTGTCGATCGCGCAGTCCGGGGTGAGCGCGACCGCGCCGCTCGGCGGGTCGGCGACCAGGACGGTCACGGTCACCAACAACGGCACCGCCCCGGCAACGTTCGACCTGTCGGAGGCGCCGGTGGGCACGACGCCGATGGTGACCGGCGGCGGTGCTGCGGTGCAGGCGGTGCACGGAAACTTCTCGCCGCACGCACCGGCCCGGCTCACGGCACGGGCAGCCTCCGGCGCGACCGGCTCCGCGGTGGCGTCCCCGGCCGCGCCGCCGTGGACCAGCGTCGCCGACTACCCGAGCGCGATCGGCGACGGCGCGGCGGGCTACCACGACGGCACCGTGTACGTGGTGGGCGGTGACTCGCTTCTCGGCACCACGCGCAGCGGCTACGCGCTGGACCCGTCCACCGGCGCGTGGACGGCGATCGCGGACATGCCGCACGCGCGGGCGACCCCTTCGGCGGGCTTCATCGGCAGCAGGTTCTATGTGGCCGGTGGCTGGTCGGAGACCAGCGAGGTACGGGGTGACATGGACATCTACGACCCGCAGAGCAATTCCTGGACCTCGGGTCCGGCGATGCCGAACCCGGTCGCCGCGGCCGGAACGGCGGTGGTCGGCGGCCAGTTGTACCTGGTCGGTGGCTGCCAGGCCTCGTGCGGCAAGAAGTTCGTGCAGCGCTTCGATCCGGTGGCCGGCACATGGAGCACGCTGGCGAACTATCCGGTGAACGCGTCCTGGCTGGCCTGCGGCGGCATCGCCGGGAAGCTGTACTGCGCCGGCGGGGAATCGGACGGCGGGGGCAGCACGGGCACCAGCGCGTACAGCTACGACCCGGCGAAGAACGTCTGGACCCAGCAGGCCAACCTCCCGATCGACCTGTGGGGGATGGGGTACACCGTGGCCGACGGCGCCCTGATGGTGTCCGGCGGCGTGACGTCGAACAGCACCGTGGTGACGAACCGGGGCTTCGCGTTCCATCCGGACACGAACACCTGGACCGCGCTACCGAACGCCAACCAGGCGGTGTACGGCTCGGCCAGCGCGTGCGGCCTCTACACGGTCGGCGGGCTGGACGCCACGAAGGCGCCGACCAAGTTCGCCCAGCTGCTGCCGGGCTACGCCGCCTGCGACACGGCCGATCCGGTGCCGTGGCTGTCGGCATCGGCAAGCGGCACCACGCTGGCGCCGGGGGCCAGCGCGCAGGTGACGGTGGCGTTGAGCGCGACCGCGCTGGACCAGCCGGGCACCAACAGCGCCGAGCTCGACGTGCGGGGCGACACGCCCTATGCGACCGGCAGGGTGGGCGTGACCTTCTCGGTCACTCCACCGACGACCTGGGGCAAACTCACCGGCGTCGTCTCCGGTGCCGCCTGCGGGGGAGGCTCCGCGCCGGTGCCCGGTGTCACGGTGGCGGTCGACGGAAAAATCAGCGACTACACGCTGCGGACCGACGCCGAGGGCCGGTACACGCTGTGGCTGGATCGGGCCAACGGCAGGCTGTCGATCACCGCGGCGGCCTCGGGTTGGTTCCCGGCGACGGTGTCGGCAGCCAAGGTGCAGCCCGGCGGTACGACCGTCGCCAATCTCACGCTGACCCGGACGGGATGTTGACAATGAAGCGCTTCATCGCCCTGCTCTCCGCGCTCTGCGGCATGCTCGTCATGCTCGCTGCGGCGCCGACCCCGGCTCATGCCGCCGGCACGGTGACGCTGACCGGCGTGGTCCGCGACGGTGGCGCGCATGGCTGGCCGCTGTGGGCGACCGTCTCGGTCGGCGGCGCCAGCGCGCAGACGTCACCGGTCACCGGGCGATACTCGCTGGTCGTACCGGAGGCGGCGGCCTATGACCTGCACGTCAGCTCGCCCGGGTACCAGGCGGCGGACGAGTCCGTCACCGGCCCGTCGGCGGAGGTCACGCTCGCCGTGGATGCCGATGCGTGCCGGGCGCCGGGCTACCAGTACGCGACCGACGGCCTGATCGAGGGCTTCGACTCGGGGTCGACACCGTCGGGCTGGACCGTCCAGGACGGGATCGGCCAGGGCTGGGTGTGGCGGTTCGACGACCCGGGCAAGGTCGGCAACCACACCGGTGGCCAGGGCGGTTTCGCGGTCATGGACGACGAGTACTACACCTGGCAGGCCGAGGATTCCACGCTGGTGTCGCCGGCGGTCGACCTGAGCAAGCTCGACGCCCCCTCGATCGGTTTCGCCTACGACTTCACCATGTGGGACTACACGGTGCCTTCTGGCATCGGCGACGTGGATGTGTCGATCGACGGCGGTGCCACCTGGAGCAACGTCTGGCGGGCCGATCTGCTCGACGCCGGTCCGAAGCGGGCCGACGTCGGGATCCCGATGGCGGCACACCAGCCGAACGTACGGGTGCGGTTCCACTACTACACCAGCCCGGATGTCACCGCCGGGCGCTGGTGGGCGATCGATGACGTGTTCATCGGCGACCGCCGGTGCGACGCCGTGCCGGGTGGGATGGTCGCCGGGCGGGTCACCGACGCCAACACCGCCGCTCCGGTCGGCGGTGCGCGCATCGCCGGGCCGTCGGGCGCCACCACCTCGGACGCCAACGGCTGGTACGCGATGTTCGCGCCGGGGCAGGGCAGCCAGGCGTTCGTCGGGTCCAAGCTGCAGTACCACGACCTGAAGCAGGAACCGACGATCGCCGCCGACCGGGTGACGGGCAGCGATTTCGCGCTGCCCGCCGGGCAGATCGCGGTCGTCCAGACGGTGACGGCGGCAGCCGCGCTGGGCGGCTCGGGGCGCGTCCCGTTGACGGTGACCAATACCGGCACCGCCCCGGCGCAGATCACGCTGGCCGAGCGGCCCGGTGACTTCCAGATCGCGGACGAGCAGGGGCAGCCGTGGTCGGGGCTGGGAGTACCGCCGGCGGCCGGCTGGTCGTCGCTGCCGGATTACCCGATCGACATCCGCGACAACGTGGCCGGCGCGTACGGCGGCAAGATCTACTCTTTCGGCGGCATTTCGAGTTCGTCGCAGGGCCAGCCGGTGGCCGCCAGCTACGTGTATGACCCGGGCACGCGGGCGTGGAGCCAGATCGCGAGCGAGCCGCAGGCCCGGCTGGAGGGGCTCGGGGCGTTCATCGGCGACAAGTTCTATGTGGTCGACGGCGCCACCGGAAGCGACGGCCTGCAGATCACCGGCGACCTCGACATCTACGACGCGAGCACGAACAGTTGGTCGACCGGCGCGCCGATCCCGGTGCCCGAGGCGGACGCGGCCGCGGCCGTACTCGACGGCCAGTTGTACGTGGTCGGCGGCTGCGACAGCCGGGCCTTCTGCGGCACCAGCGGGGTGTTCCGCTATGACCCGGCCAGTAACGCCTGGCAACGGCTGCCCGACTACCCCACGCCGGAGTCGTGGCTGGGCTGCGGCGCGATCGAGGGGATCGTCTACTGCGCGGGCGGGCAGCAGAGCTTCGGCACGGTCTCGACGGCGACGTACGCCTATGACCCGGCCTCGAACACGTGGACCAGCCGGGCACAGGTGCCGATGGCGCTGTGGGCGATGGGCTACACCGTCGCGAACGGCAAACTGCTGATCTCCGGTGGCGTGAACGCAGGACTGAGCACCAACAAGGGATTCGCGTACGACCCTGTCACGGATACCTGGTCGCCGCTGCCCGATTCGCAGAACCAGCTCACGCGTGGCGCGATGGCATGTGGCGTGTACAAAATCGGCGGGGCGCAGTCGTTCGGCTCGTACTCGCCGTACGTCGAGACGCTCCCCGGCTACGCCGACTGCGGCAGCGATCGCGACGCGGCGTGGCTGTCGCTGGGCGGGACCACCCTCACCGTGGCGCCGCAGCAGAGCGCGCGGGTGTGGGTGAAGGCAGACGCGAGCGTGGTGAGCCAGCCCGGCACGTACGACGCCGCCCTGCTGGTACGCAGCGATACGCCGTACGGGGTCAAGACGATCGACGTCACCATGCGGGTGAACCCGCCGGGATCGTGGACCAAGGTCATGGGCACCATCAGCGGTACCGGATGCGACGGAACGACGAAGCCGCTGGCGGGCGCGAACGTCTGGATCGCCGGGCACACCCAACAGGCCACCCTGACGACCGACACCGACGGGCGGTACGCGCTGTGGGTGGATCAGGCGCAGAGCCCGCTACAGATCACGGCCGGAGGCGACGACTGGACGCCGAAGGTGGCCAGCCTGAAGGTCAAGGGGACGCGAGCCAAGGTGCAGGATCTGACGGTGACGCCGTTGCGGTGCTGAGGTGCTGCCGAGCCGTCAGGCCGGCTCTTCCACCGCACAGGTACGAGAACAATCCGCCGACCACCACGAACACCCAGCTCACACACCACACCTCAGCACCGCTCATACAACGGGGCAAAGGTTGCCTGACACGGCAATAGCAGCTGGCGTGGTGAGGGTGGGCGCTGTCGTAGCGACAGCGCCCCGGTGCGGCGCGTGCTCATCGTCCCCCGGTATCAGGCCAGCGCCTTGACGGCCGAGCCCGCCGTGGCCTGGTCCCGCGTGACGCGGCGGCGCCGGGTTGGCAGCCCGAGCGTGGGGTTGGCAACGCCCCAGGCGGCGCCCTTGCAGACCAGCTCCTTGTAGACGGCGGCGAACCGGCCGGTCAGAACCGCCGGCACGGCGCGGTCGTCGGCCGTGACGTACTGGATCAATCCTTCCTTGCGACCCAATGAGATGCACTGGTTGAAGTAGCGCAGCGGCGCGTTCGAGAGCTTCCCGCCGGTCAGTCGCGCCGCGATCGAGTCGGCGGCCCGCCACGCCATCGGCGTGCCCGAAGCGCACGACATCCGCAGCGGCTTGTTCCCCGCGCCGATCGCGAAGGCGGCGTCGCCGATGGCGTACACGTCCGGGTGGGAGACCGAGCGCATGGTCCCGTCGACCACGATCTGACCGGTACCGGTGAGCTCCAGGGCGGTCGCCTTCGCGATCGGGTGGGCCGCGAAGCCGGTGGTCCAGACGGTGACCGCGGCCGGAATGGCCGTACCGTCGCCGGTGACGACATGGTCGGCTTCGACCCCGGTGACGGCGGCGTGCTCGTGCACGGTGATCCCGAGCTTGCCGAAGACCTTCCGCAGGTGCTGGCGGCCCTTGGGCGACAGCCAGTCGCCGAGGTCGCCACGGGCGGCGAGGGCGACGTCGAGGTCCGGGCGGGCCTCGGCGATCTCGGTTGCGGCCTCAATGCCGGTGAGGCCGCCGCCGACGACGACCACGGTCTGCCCGGCGTCGAGGTGGGCCAGGCGCTCGCGCAAGCGCAGTGCGCCGGGGCGGCTGGCGATCTCGTAGGCGTGCTCGTCGGTGCCGGGGATGCCTTGGGCGCTCCAGCCGCTGCCGAGGGCGTAGACGAGTGTGTCGTAAGCGAGTTCGTCGGCGCCGTTCGCGTCGATGACGGCGACGGTCCTGCGTCCGACGTTGACGCCGGTGACCTTCGCGAGCCTCAGTTCGACGCCGGTGCCGGCGAACATCTCGCGCAACGGCCGGGGCCTGAGGTCCTGGCCGACGGTCAGCTGGTGCATCCGGACACGTTCCACGAAGTCGGGCTCGGCGTTGACCAGGGTGATGGCGACGTCCTCGCGGCCCAGCCTTTTGGCAAGACGTCCGGCGGCGATGGCTCCGGCGTATCCGGCTCCGAGGACGATGATGCGGTGCTGCATTTCCATGCTCCCGTCTCGCTTGGGTTCGCCACTTGAACCGGGCAGCCCGGCGATCCCTGACAGGAACGCGATGTGAAGCAGGTCACTGATCGTCAGAAGGCGTTGAACAGGGGCTGCCCGTGGTCGGTAGCCGCCCACACCGCGGTCGCACGTCCGAGCTTGTCGGGGTTGACCTGGTTGCGGAACGCGGCGATGCCCTTGGCGCTGACCTCCAGGCACATGACGCCCACGACCCGGCCGTCCACGACCGCCACGACGGCGGGGTCGCCGTTGGCGGTCCAGGCGTAGACCCCGGGCGCGCCACCGGCGATGGCGCGCTTGGCCTCGCCGGGTTTGAACAGGCCCCGCAGGAACTTCGCGACCGCGACGGCGCCCTCGAACGCCTTGGCCCGGGCCGGGACCTTCCCGCCGCCGTCCCCGATCGCGATGGCGTCCTGGGTGAGCAGGCGCACGAGCGGCTCGGTCTGGCCACTGGTGGCGGCCGCCAGGAACTCCTCGACGATCCGCCGGGCAGCGGCTGCGTCGATCTCGGTACGGGCCTTGCCGTCCGCGACGTGCTGCTTGGCGCGGTGAAAGATCTGCTGGCAGGCGGGCTCGGTGAGGTCGAGGATTTCGGCGATCTCCCGGTGCGGGTAGTCGAAGGCCTCCCGCAGCACGTACACCGCCCGCTCGTTGGGGGACAGGCGCTCCATGAGGGTGAGGACCGCGTACGAGACCAATTCGCGCTGCTCGGCGGTGTCGGCCGGGCCGAGCAGCGGGTCTCCGGCGAGCAGCGGCTCGGGCAGCCATTGGCCCACATAGGTCTCGTGCCGGGCCCGCGCGGAGGTGAGCTGGTTGAGGCACAGGTTGGTGAGCACCTTGGTCAGCCAGGCCTCGGGAACCTCGATGCGGTCGACGTCGGTGGCCTGCCAGCGCAGGAACGTCTCCTGCACGGCATCCTCAGCCTCCGCGGCGGAGCCGAGGAGGCGGTACGCGATGGCCTCCAGGCGGTGCCGGTAGGCCACGAACCGGTCGACGTCGTCCGCGGTCAGGGGCATGGCCCGATCGTAGTACTCCGGCCCGGGATCGTTGTTCGCCGCGAGTCCTGCCGTCATCCCAACAGCTCGTGGACCGCCGCGTTCTCCAGCCAGGTCCGGTACGCCGTGAAGCTCCATCGGCGGTGCCTTACCCGGGTCGGGTTCGGTCTGTGCCGCGCGTGTCTTCGACGATCCCGACGGGCTCGCGATCCACCTCTACTCCTGGGCCGCCCACGGGATCGACCAGTCCGGCCGTCCCGGATACGGCAGGCCCATCACGCCGGAGCACCCCGACGATGCCGGGTGAGGCCCTCGCGCCAAAGCACTATCAGCCACCGTGGACGGCACCCGCTCAACCGGGTGCCGTCCACGCTACCAGCCGGTAGCAGCCCAGCCGGCCGGTCAGCCGGTGCAGGTGATCTGCGGCGCGGCCCAGTCGCCGTGGTCCCAGGCATTGCCGTCACCCGCGTCCCCGACGATGAGGTCGAGTGTCTGAACGCCACTGAGATCCGCTGTCAGCTTCTGCGCCGGATCGCCGCCCTTGATGGTCGTGGTCGAGGCGAGCGTCTTGCCGTCGCCGACCACGCTGAAGGTGACCGAGCCCTGGGCACCAACCTCGTCGTCGATGCCGACGGTGGAGTTGAAGCCGGAGCACGTGCCGCCGAGCTGAATGGTGACGTCGCTGACCGAGTTGGTGCCCAGGCCCTTCGAGTAGGCGGTTCCGTCGATCTTGAGCGGCTGGCCGTCGTTCGCCTGGTTGTCACCCACGGACTCATCGCGCTCGACAGGGCCCCAACCGTTGGTGGCGGAGGCGAAGCTCAGCTCGCTGACGTCGTTGACGCCTGAGTGCGACGGCCCGACGCAGGTCAGTCGTGGTTCGGCCCAGTCACCGTGGTCATCGGCGTTGCCGTCCCCGGCGTCGCCGACGATCAGGTCGAGCACGTCAACGCCGGCGACGTTGACCGTGAGTTGCTGTGCGGGGTCGCTGCCCCTGATGGTCTGCGTCGAGGCGAGCGTCTTGCCGTCACCGACCACGCTGAAGGTGACGGTACCGTCGCCGACCTCATCGTCCATGCCGACGGTCGAGGTGAAGCTGGAGCAGTTGCGGCCGAGGTACAGCTTGACGTCGCTGATCGAGTTGGTGCCCAGACCCTTGGCGTACGGGGTGTTGGCGACTCTGAGTGCCTGGCCGTCGTTGGCGTTGTTGCCGCCGACGGACTCGTCGCGCTCCACCGGACCCCATCCGTTGGTGGATGACAGGAAGTCCATGCCGCTGACGTCGACGGTGCCCGAGGGCGGCGGCGGGTTGACCACCTGCACCGGTGCCCCCTGGGTAAGCCAGTGCGCGACGTCGTGTTGGGCGAAGGTAGCCGTCGCGGTGATCGTCGCGGTCGACTCCGTGTCCTCGGGGGCGGTGAGCCCCCACACCGCCGAGACCCGCTGCCCCGGTTTGACGGCTCCGAACACCTGCGGGGTGGGGTCGTCGACGATGAATCCGGCGGGTGCGGTCAGGCTGAGGTTGATCCCCTCGGCGGTGCTCGCGCCGCGCGGCACGGAGAACGTGGCCGTGACGTTCAGGTTCTTGCCGCGCTGCACGGTCTTCGTCGATGGCGTTACCGCCAGTGCCGCGGTCGGCGCCGGGCTGTGCGTCGAAGTGATCGATAGGTTGTCGAACTGGTCGGTGACGTACGAGGTAAGGCCGAGCCCGATCTGACCAGCCGGGTATGAGTCGTCGTGGACGACACCGACGGTCTTGCCATCGACCGACGCGGTGATGGACGGGCCGGCGAATGTCAGCGCGAGCCGGTGCCATGCGCCGGTGCCGAGGGAATCCACCGCAGACCTGGCCAGTACGGTTCGGTTGCCGTCAGCGTCGCTCTTGAGCAGAGTCCACGCGCCGGTGTCGCTGATCTGGAAGTAGTAACCCTGCTGGTGCGACTGCGGCCGGCTCTGGGTTCCCGCCCGTCCGATCAGCTCGACGGTGCCCTGCTTGGCCAGTTCGACGTCCGTACTGACCGTGTAGTCCGTCCATGACGGGTCGCCGACCAGAGTGAACGCGTCGCTGTCCTGCTGCCACTCGATCGGCTTGGTCGGTGCCATCTGCTGCAGGCACATGCCGCGCCGGCCCGCCGCGCACGGCTGCACCTCGAACGCGCCCTGCATGTCCGAGACGTAGCGTGCTTCCTGCCCGGCGTGGTAGCTGTCGAAATTGTCGCTGTACGGCAGACGCAGCGCGTGTGGGGCCGGGCTGACCCCGTGTCCGCGGGAGGCGCCGCCGACCGTGCTGAACGTGTACACGTAGCCGGGCTGCAGCGTGTAACTGAAGTTGCCCGAACCGTCCGGCGTCAGGTCGGTCAGGTGTGCGAAATGGTCGCTGTCGCTCGTCGAATTCAGTTTGGTGGCCCAGACGTGTATCGGCTTGCTCGGCAGTCCGCCACTGACGGTGAACGAAGCGGTCGAGGCCGCGGTTGCCGTGGTGGTCTCGACGATCGTGCTGAAGTTGGACGAGTCAGGGGACTTCAGGCTGATGTAGCTGCCGTTGGTGCGATTGCCGGCCAGGTAGCCGCTGGCCGCGTCGAGGAACGTCCAGCCGGGCTGGGCGAACTGGGTCACCTGGGCGGTCACCCAGGTGTTGTCGCCGACGGTGTAGTTGCCCGACCACGGCTGACCGGCGACCATCAGACCGGTCGTCGGGAACGGCAGGTTCGGCGTGATCGCCGCGATCAGCGGCCAGTTCAGCAGGGCCGTCATCTTCGCGTCGATGTACCCGCGGGTGATCGCGCGGATCAGCGCACCCGCTCCGGTGTCGTAGTCCTGCGACCCTTGCTCGCTGTCCCACAGCGGCTTTCCCGTCGCGATCGCGTTCTGCGTCGTCGAGCACGAGTCGGCGTTTCCGCCGTCGCCGCCCTCGCATGAGTAGTGGGCGCCGAGGATGTCGACCGCGTCGGCGAAGTCGGGGTCCTTGACCATGTCATCGGCCGTACTCCAACCGGAATCGTCGGCGACAATCTTGGTCGGGTAGTGCCGCGCCGCCAGGGCGGCGTGCAGGTCCTCGTACCAGGCCACGTCGTGGCCCTTTTCGTTCCAGCCGCCGAGGTAGTCGATCGTCAGGCCGTGGGACTTCGCGCAGCCGAGCCAGGTCGTCAGGTAGTCGATCATGTCCTGGGACCAGAAGTTCCCATTGCCGATCCAGCCCGGTGCGGCCCACGCGAGCCCATACAGCTTGATGTTCGGGTTACGTTTCTTCGCCTGCTCAGCGAGCCAGAATTCGTAGCCGGCGTCGCAGTTCACCACGCCCGCGGTGTGCTCGATGCTCGGCTCGGCGCCGTCGGTGGAGTTCGCGTCGCCACCAATTTCGATTTTGAGGATCTGCAGCGAGGCGCCGTAGCCGGGCTTGAAGAGGTAGTCGAGTATCTGGTTGCGTTCGGCGGCGGGGTAGTCGGTCAACAGCCGGGAATTGCCACCGCCGCCGCTGATCGCACCCACCCCGTCGAACACGCGGCCCGTATCGGTGCCGTCGATGTTGATTGCCGTCGAGGCCGCGGCCGGTGCCGACAGTGCGGCGTCCTGGGCGGTGGGGGCTCGCTGCGCGGTGTGCGTCGGGTGCTGTGCCGGGGCCATCGCGGTCAGCGCGGCAATTGTCGCCGCGGCCAGCAACGTCGAGACAAGTGAGCGTCGCGTCATCACGATCTCCTCGTGCAGGAAGCCGTGTCACCTATTTAAGTGTGTTTGATTATGCTCAATTGGTTGATGAAGTCAATAGTGATCTGTTTGATTTAGTTAGGTGCCGAGCGGACGTGAGGATGCCGCTCGGCGCTCGGCGCTCGGCGCGCCCAGATCTCCGCAGCTCACGCCCCGGTCTCCGCGCTGTTCGCCACAGGCTCTCCCGGCGCCGGATGACCCCGTCAGTGCCGCGCCGCAGGCCCGCCATCGCGGGTCTTCGCGCCGCTGCCCGATGGACAAGCGCGGGACGTCGGTCCCACCGTTGGCGTGGATCCGATGGCTGGCCAGCAGGACCAGCCCATGGGGCGTCACTCAGGGGGTGCGGCCGGGCGACCTCTTGTCTCGCCGGCATTGGTCGGAGTATGTTCGCGCGGAGACCAACAGGAGGCTACATATTTGAACATTGGCCTGTTCAAACGTGTCGCCTTCCCGAGCGGAGGCCGAGATGAACCAGCAGGTACCGGCGGGGTCGGGAGCAGACAACCGCGGGCGGGTGCCCCGACGGACCGTCCTAGGTGGACTGTTCGCTGCCGGCGCGGGAGGCCTGGCCCTGTCGGCCGCACCGGCCACCGCCGCGCACGCCGATGGCCCCGGTCCGGACGGACGATCGGCGCACCCGCTGTTCCCGGCCTCGGCGGCGGTCGCGGTCAGCCCGGACCGGCGTGCGCAGATCGGCGTCTGGGTCGGCGCCCATGCTCTCGAATGGGCGGTCGCGTATGACGGTCACCAGGTGGTGGCGTCATCCGTCGCGGGACTGCGGTTGGCCGACGGCCACGATCTGGGGCCGGGTGCCCGAGCCGGTCGGGCCACCCACCGACGGCACCACGGCACCTGGACCCCGGTGTACGGGCGCAACGCGACGGTCAGCGACGAGTACGAGGAGGCGCGCCTGCCGCTGACCGACCTGCCCAGCCGGGTCACGTTCTCGATCGTTGCGCGTGCCTATGACGCGGGGGTGGCGCTGCGTTACGAGATTGACTCGGCACCCTCGACCGTCGAACTGGCCGCGGAGCTGACGGCCTTCGCACTACCGGCCGGAACGGCGATCTACGGCTCACGCGACGAGGACGCGTATGTGCTCGCACCGCCCTCGGCGATACCGCAGTCGGGCTCGTCGACCACCGACTCGGGGCCGTTGTTCGACAACCCGGTCACGGCGGTGCTGCCGGGCGGAGTTCTGGCCTGCCTGTGCGAGGCCGCGCGGGACCACTACCCGCGAATGATGCTGACCAGTGGCTCCGGCGAGACGCTGGCGGTTCACCTGATGCAGTTCGCCGGAAGGGCCGGTAGCGGCCCCGCGGTCACCAGTTTCGCCGTAGGCGCGCCGTTCTCGACCCCCTGGCGGGTTCTGGTGCTCGGCGCGAGCCCTACCGAACTGGTCGACCATGCCGACCTGGTAGCCACGCTCGCCGAGCCGGCCGCGATCGGCGACCCGAGCTGGATCAAGCCGGGCAGGGCGATGCGCGTCACGACCCTGACCACTCAGGGTGGGCTCGACTGCGTCGACTTCGCCGCCGAGCATGATCTGTCCTATGTGGAGTTCGATGCCGGCTGGTACGGGCCCGAGGGCAGCAGTTCCTCCGACCCGACCATGCCGATCGCCGCCCTCGATCTGGCACAGGTCATCGCGCACGGCAAGGACAAGGGTGTCGGGGTCATCCTCTACGTCAACCGGATCGCGTTGGGCGATGCGGAGAGCCTGTTCACGCTGTATGAAGACTGGGGCGTGGCCGGCCTGAAGCTGGGGTTCATCCTGGACGGCACCCAGGCACAGACCGATCAGGTCATCGGGTTCGCCGAGGCCGCCGCGCGGCACCACCTGCTGGTCAACCAGCACGACGACCTCCGCCCGTTCGGGCAGGAGCGGACGTACCCGAACTGGATCAACCTGGAGGGCGTGCGGGGCAACGAGCACTTCCCGACCGCGACGCACAACGTCCTTCTGCCATACACCCGCAACCTCGCCGGGCCTATCGACTACACGATCTGCCTGGCCCAGTCGAGGGATCTCACCACCAACGCCCACCAGCTGGCCATGGCCGCCGTCTACTACAGCCCGTTGGAGTGGCTCTACTGGTACGACGCGCCGAGTAAGTACGCCACCGGCGACTGGCCGGAGCTGCCCTGGTTCGACGCCGTCCCCACGGTCTGGGATGAGTCGCGGGCCCTGGCCGGTGAGATCGGCCAGTACATCGTCATCGCCCGGCGCCGGGGCGCCACCTGGTACCTGGGTGCGATGACCAATGAACAGGCCCGGGTGCTTCAGGTGCCGCTGAAGTTCCTCGGCGCCGGGTCATGGCAGGCGACCACGTACGCGGACGGAGCGGCGGCCGCCGCGCCGAATGGGACGCCCGTGGTCGTCTCCACGACGTCGGTCACCTCCTCCACCACCCTGTCCATGCTGCTGGCCCCCAGCGGAGGGCAGGCGGTCATGCTCGCGAAGTCCTGATCCCGCCGGGGGAGGGGAGAGGTGCCCGAAACGCGTCGGGCTCCTGAGGGCCTCGGCTCACACATTGCGCCAACAGATCCTTCTCCAAACAATCGGTGCCGCCGCGCGATTGGTCCCAGCCTCTCGATTGCTCTCGCGGCGCCCAGTCGCGCGAGGCGGCCCGACGGACGAAAGGGGCATGACGATGGCCGGGGAGAGACGCACGAAGAGGGAACGCACGAGAACCGCGGTGCGGGGCTTGGCGGCGGTGGTGCTGGCCGCTCCGATCGCCGCGCTCGCCCTCGTCGCGGGGGCACCGGCGGCGAGCGCGCACGACAGCGCCGTGGCAAGCGGTGGCGCCGCAACCGTTGCCGCCCAGCACGGTGTTACCCCGCCGCTGGGCTGGAGCAGCTGGAGCTTCATCCGGCACGACCCGAGCGCCACGAACATCGAGGCCCAGGCCGACGCCATGAAGAGCAGCGGGCTGGCGAAGGCGGGGTTCCAGTACGTCAACGTCGACGACTTCTGGTACCAGTGTCCGGGCAGCCAGGGACCGAACGTCGACAGCTACGGCCGTTGGGTCACCGACCCCACCAAGTTTGCACCCAGCGGGGCGACCGACGGCATCAAGGTGACCGCCGACTACGTGCACTCCGATGGCCTGAAGTTCGGGTTGTATGTGACCCCGGGCATTTCCAAGCAGGCGGTCGCGCAGAACACGGCGATCGAGGGCACCAGCTACCACGCCGATGACATCGCGACCACGGCGAACGAGAACAACTACAACTGCAAGGGCATGGTCGGCATCGACTACACCAAGCCGGGCGCGCAGGAGTTCATCAACTCGTGGGCCGACGAGTTCGCCTCGTGGGGTGTGGACTACATCAAGATCGATGGTGTCGGGGTCAACGACATCCCTGACATCCAGGCGTGGTCGACCGCGCTGAAGCAGACCGGCCGGCCGATTCACCTGGAGCTGTCCAACAACCTCGCGATCGGCAGCGCCTCGACCTGGCAGCAGCTCTCCGACGGCTGGCGCACCGGTGGCGACATCGAGTGCTACAGCTGCGAGTCCGGCGGCAGCAGCTTCCCGTTGACCTCCTGGAGCAGCATCAGCTCCCGGTTCAACCAGGTCGCCAGCTGGCAGCCGTACGGCGGCCCGGACGGCTTCAACGACTACGACTCGCTGGAAATCGGCAACGGCAGCGGCGATGGCCTGACCCTGGACGAGCGGAAGACGCAGATGAGTCTGTGGTCACTGGCCGCCTCGCCGCTGATCCTGGGTACCGACCTGACCAACCTCGACCCGACCGACCTGTCCCTGTTGAAGAACACCGAGGTGCTCAAGGTCGACCAGGACGCCATCGACGCGTCCCGGATCGCCAACAGCGCGACCCAGCAGGTCTTCGCCAAGAAGGAGCCGAACGGCCAGGTCATCGTCGGGCTGTTCAACACCGGTACGGCGCCTGCGGTGGTTTCCACCACCGCGTCCGCGATCGGACTGTCGGCCAGCGGCGGATACCTGGTCAACGACCTGTGGTCACACAAGATTACGGAGAGCGGCGCGACCATCGCCGCCGACGTGCCGTCGCACGGTGTGGCGCTGTTGCGCATCACGCCGAGCAAGCTGACGTTCCTCACCCCGCCGAGCACCACGCTGGCCATCGGCGGCCTGTCCAGCGCCATCGCCGGGCAACCGGTGACCGCGACCGAGACGTTCACCAACAACGGCGTCCAGCCGGTACAACTGGCCAGGCTCGGGCTGACCGCGCCGTCGGGCTGGACGGTCACCCCGACCTCGGCCACCTCGTTCGGTTCGGTAGCCGTCGGCAAGTCGGTACAGGCGACGTTCCGGGTGGTGGCGCCGGCGCCAGCGACGCTGTTCCAGGTCGACGCGCTGACCGGTACGGCGAATTACCAGTGGTACCTGCTGGTGCCGCAGAAGGTGAGCGTGAGCGCGAACGTCACCACGGGCTCACCGGTTTCGGCGCCGTACCGGACGTACTCGTCCGCGACCGACGCCCCGGCCTCGTTCGCCCAGGGCGGCCAGCAGTTCGGCATCTCCGGAGCCGGAGCTGATCTGTTCAGCGGTACCGACGGCTACAGCACCACGTACCTGTCGGGAGCAGTCGGCAACACGGCCACCCTCCAGACCGAGGTGGTGTCCCAGCAGAACCTGACGGGCTACGGCAAGGCCGGCATCATCGTGCGCAACGACATGACCGCCTCCGGCACCGGCCCCGAGGGCGTGATCCTGTTCGAGTCCCCGTCCGGGGGCATCCAGCTGGAGTGGGACAACAACGGTGGTACCCACATCAACGCGGTGACCCCGCCGAACGGCACCATCCCCGACCGGGTACCGGTCTGGCTCAAGCTGATCCGCAACGGCTCCGTGTACACCGGCTACTACTCCACCGACGGCGCCTCGTGGTCCCTCGTCGGTACCGCCGACGTACCGGCACAGGCGGCGACCCAGGACGCGGGCATGTTCGTCACCTCGCACGCCACCGGTGCACCGGCCCAGGCGGTCTTCAACAGCTTCACCGTCGATGCCACCGCGCAGGGCCCCGGCCCGATCTCGTACGAGGCCGAGTCTTCGGCCAACACCCTGGGTGGCGGCGCCAAGGTGTCCAACTGCACCGCCTGCTCCGGCGGCCAGAAGGTCGGCTTCATCGGCAATGGCGGCACGGTGACGTTCAACAACGTGACCGTGCCGGCAGCCGGCGACTACCAGGTCACCATCGCCTACCTGGACGGCTCGACGCCGCCCCGACAGGTCATGGTCAGCGCCGACGGCGGCACGCCGCAGACGCTCACGGACACCACCACCGCGGACTTCAACACCCTGGGGACGGAGACGGTGACCCTGCCGCTCGTCGCCGGAAGCAACACCATCGAGTTCGCCAACCCGGCCGCATTCGGCCCCGACATCGACCGCATCACCGTGGCGCCGGCGGGCGCCTGACCGGACGGGCTGCCGGGCGTTCACCGACGCCCGGCAGCCCGCGCCCAGGTCGAGGCCGCTGACGGACGATCGCCCCGAATCGGTTTCGGTGCAGGCGTTTCGCGCAGCCGCTGGCCGCATCCTTGGTCGAGACCTCCGACAGATGTCGAATCGAGCAGAGCGAATCGCCGACGGATGAGCCTGTCCTCGAGGCCAGGTCTGGCCGTGGCGTGCTGGCCGCTGGGCATGCCGCCGATTGCGGCGCTGTCTCGAAGACCCGCGTGATGAAACCGGAATCCGACGGAGCCTTGACAGTTCTTGTGCAACGGCAGTTAACTTCCGGAAGTGTTCGAGTCTGTTGCATGATGCTGAATATTGATGGACTACACTGTTGGAGGGCACATCATGGCGGCTCCTGATCTCCCAGCTCGGCCCGGGGCGTCCGGCTTCCCGGCTTCCCGCCGTTCGGTGCTCAAGGGCTTCGCATCGACGCTCGGCGCAGCGGCGCTTCCGGGCATCCTCGCGGCCTGCGGCGACTCCGGCGGCAGCGACAAGGGCTCGTCCGGCGGCAACTCGGTCACCTTCGGATCGAACTACTCCGACCCGGCCCCCAAGCAGGCCTTCGCCGCCCTGACGCAGGCCGCGACGACCAGCGCGGGCGTCAACATCAAAGTCAACACGACCGACCACAACACGTTCCAGAACAACATCAACTCGTACCTGCAGGGCACGCCCGATGACTTGTTCACCTGGTTCGCCGGCTACCGCATGCAGTTCTTCGCCCAGCAGGGGCTGATCGCCAACATCGACGACGTCTGGGACAAGATCGGCTCGAACTTCAACGCGGCCTCGCAGGGGCTGTCGAAGGGACTCGACGGCCACTACTACTTCGTGCCGATCTACAACTACCCGTGGGTCGTGTTCTACAACAAGAGCACGTTCACCGAGAAGGGCTACACGATCCCAAAGACCTGGGACGACTTCATGGCTCTGGTGAAGAAGATGAAGACGGACGGGCTGATCCCGATGGCGTACGCCGACAAGGACGGATGGCCGGCGCTGGGCACGTTCGACATCATCAACCTGCGCGTGAACGGGTACGACTACCACATCAATCTGATGAAGCACAAGGTGCCGTGGACGGACTCCAAGGTGACCGATGTCTTCAACCAGTGGGCCGAGTTGCTGCCCTACTGCCAGACCGGCTCGACCGGCCGCATCTGGCAGGACGCGGCCAAGACGCTGGAGAACAAGCAGGCCGGCATGATGTTCCAGGGCACCAACCAGGTCGCGGCGCAGTACGTGACCGATGGCAAGGATCTCTCTGACCTCGACTTCTTCCCGTTCCCGGAGATCAACCCGACCTACGGCCAGGACTACATGGACGCCCCGACCGACGGTTTCTGCATCTCCAAGAACGCCAAGAACGCCGCTGCCGCCAAGAAGGTCCTCGAGTACATCGGGACGGCGCCGGCCGAGGCCACCTATCTCAAGACCGACCAGTGGGACGTTGCCTTGGCCAACAACGCCAGCGTGCCGACCTACAACGCCATCCAGCAGAAGTCGGTCCAGGCGATCGCCGCGTGCAAGTCGGTGTCCCAGTTCATGGACCGCGACACCGACCCGGGCTTCGCCGACAACGTGATGATTCCCGCGATCCAGAAGTTCATCACCAATCCCAGCGCCGGGAACATCAAGACGCTGCAGGGCCAGATCGAGGCTCAGGCGAAGACGATCTTCACGAGCTGATGGTCACCGCTACCCGATCCCGTCCCCGGCGCAGGCTGCGTCAACTGTCGCGACGTGACAAGCTGGTCGCGGCGTTGCTGCTGGGCATTCCTGTACTGGCAGACGTCGTGTTCATCTGGTTCCCGGCGCTGGCCTCGGTCGCCCTGTCGTTCACGAAGTGGAACGGCATCGGCGGTCTTGGCCAGATCCAGGGGTACGGGGTGGAGAACTACCGGATCGCCGCGAGCATCGATCCGCAGTTCTGGCCCGCCGTTGAGCACAACGCGATCTGGCTGCTCGTGTTCGTCTGCTTCGCGACCCCGCTGGGCATGTTGTTCGCGGTGATCATCGACCGGAACATCAAGGGCAGCCGGATCTACCAGAGCGTGCTGTTCCTGCCGGTCATGCTCTCGTTGGCTTTGATCGGCATCATCTGGGAACTGATCTATTCGCCGAACTACGGCCTGATCAACACTGTGATCGGTCACAACCACGACAGCAACCTGATCAACTGGCTCGGCAACCCGAAGCTGAATCTCTGGGCGGTGCTCGTCGAGGCGACCTGGCGCCAGGCCGGTTACGTGATGGTGCTCTACCTCGCCGGGCTCAAGGCGGTCGACCCGGCACTGCGGGAGGCGGCGCTGATCGACGGCGCGAACGCCTGGCAGACCTTCACCCGGGTGGTCTTCCCGGTGTTGAAGCCGATCAACATCGTGATCCTCGTGGTCACGGTGATTGAGTCCTTGCGTGCCTACGATCTGGTCTACATCAACAGCCACGGCCCGGTGCTACCCGGCCTGGAGATGTTGTCGATCCTGGTGACCCAGAACATCGTGGGTGAGGAAACCCGGATCGGGTACGGCTCCGCTCTCGGCGTCGTACTGCTGGTGATCTCGCTTGTCCCCATCTCGATATTCCTCTACCAGAACTTCCGCCGAGAGGAACCAGTATGACGGGGGCGGGCATGGATCACGCGGGACCGACGACGGTGCGCGGCAGGCATCGGCGGTGGGCGGAGAAGACGGACAAGATTCGGGAGGCACAGCGATGACGGTGGCCGCCAGCCCCACGACGGTCGCCGGTACCGGCCGGAGCGGACCGGGGGAGCGTTCCGCGCGACGCTCCGGTGTCCGCCCCGGCCGGGTGGCCGCGCAGGTGTTCATGATTGTCGCGACCGTGCTGTGGATCATCCCGATCGTGTTCGCGCTGTACGTGTCCCTGCGCCCGGTATCCGACACGTCCAAGCACGGGTACTTCTCGTTGCCGCACGGGCTGACGTTCAGCAACTTCAGTGACGCCTGGACCCAGTCACAGATGCAGCAGTTCTTTCTCAACTCGGTCTGGGTCACGGTGCCGGCGGTGATCGTGACGCTGGGCCTGGCCTCGGCCGTGGCATTCGTGCTGTCGCGGTTGAACTTCAGGTTCAGCGTCGCGCTGCTCATCATGTTCACCGCCGGCAACCTGCTGCCCCAGCAGGTCATCATCACCCCGCTGTACCGGCTTTACCTGCTGATCCCGTTGCCCACCTGGCTCAGCGGCAGCGGCCTGCTGTACAACTCCTATCTCGGTCTCGTCGTCATCAACGTCTGCTTCCAGCTCGGCTTCTGCGTCTTCGTTCTCAGCAACTACATGAGAACCCTGCCGCAGGAAATGTACGAGGCGGCCCTGGTGGACGGTGCCTCGCTGTGGACCCGGTACTGGCGGCTGACCCTGCCGCTGTGCCGCCCGGCGATCGCGGCGTTGGCGACCCTGCTGACCACCTGGATCTACAACGATTTCTTCTGGGCCATCGTCCTCATTCAGCAGGGTGACAAGCGACCGATCACGTCGGCCCTGGCCAACCTGGAGGGTCAGTTCGTCAGCAACCAGAACATGATCGCCGCGGCGGCCCTGATCGCGGCGATCCCGACGCTGGTGGTCTACCTCGTACTCCAGAGGCAGTTCATCGCGGGCCTCGCGCTCGGCTCGACCAAGGGCTGACCACGGTACCGGTTCCAAGCAGAGGACACGCGTTCATGACGGACGGCGCCCTGGCGCACGTCGAGGACTGGCTGGCATCCCGGCGATCGGGTGTCATGCCGGTCCTCGACGTGCCTGGCACGTGCGAGGCCACCAGCGCCCCGGGCGTCCCACCGATCCCGCCGCCCGCCCAATCGCAGGGGTGGGCCGGCCGGTCGGGCGTGATGGCCAGTCGCTGCGTCACGGCATCCGGCTGCGGGAGCACGCTGCGTCCCGGACAGACGGCAAGGTTCTACGTTCGTGCCGAGTGACGTGGGTGGCGCACCGGTGCCGCGCGCGTCGGTGGCGCCCGGCATCGGGCGCGGTGCCGTGGTGTAGGCGCGAACGCGCAGGCGATGTGCGATGGCGGAGCCGCCGTACGCGGTGCGGCGACTTCCGGTGGCGAGGGGGAGTGATGCTCGCGCAGCAGCGGCAACAGGCTATTCATGAAATGGTGCAGCGGCTGGGCGGAGTCCGGGTCGGGGATCTGGTCCGCGAGTTCGGCGTGTCGGATATAACGATCCGCCGCGACCTGGAGGCGCTCGCCGACAAGGGTCTGGTAGCCAAGGTGCACGGCGGGGCGACCGCGCTGAATCGGCACGCCACGGATGAGCCGGGATTCGCGGTGAAGTCGGTGCGCCAGCGGCTGGAAAAGCAGGCGATCGCGGCGCAGGCCGCGGCCCTGGTCCAGCCGGGCACGGCGATCGCACTGTCGGCGGGGACGACAACCCGCGTGCTGGCACAGCTGCTGCAGGACGTGCGCGATCTGACGGTAGTCACCAACTCGATCCCGGTCGCGGAGGTGTTCTACAAGGCGCAGCGGCCGGATCAGAATCTGGTGCTGACCGGCGGCATCCGTACCCCGTCCGACGCCCTGGTGGGGCCGTTCGCGGTCAGTGCCATCCGGGCGTTGAACGTGGACGTGCTCTTCCTGGGTACGCACGGGTTCAGCCTTCAGGCCGGGTTCACCACGCCCAATCTCTTAGAGGCGGAGACCGACCGGGCCCTGGTGGCGGCGGCTCGCAGCCTGGTGGTGTGTGCCGATCACACGAAATGGGAGCTGGTCGGGATCTCGACGATCGCGCCACTGAGGGAGGCGAACGTGTTGATTACCGATTCTGGGCTTCCGGGCCCCGCGCGCAACCGGTTGTCGTCGGAGGTCGGCGAGCTGCTGGTCGCCGAGGTGGCGGCGGTGCGCGGCGCGCCGGACCCACCAACTGCCGCTTGACCACCGCCCGGCACCCGCCGCGACAGCGGCAGCCGTCACAGGGCAATGAACCACGTGAGGAGGTTCTCAGCGCCGAGTCTGTGAATGTTCACTCCGCTTGCCCACCCATCGAACCTGGGAGTTGAATTGTCACCGACATCAGCCGCGCGGCGCCGCCTGGCGCGCGCCGCGATGGTCGGGCCAACCATCGCGACCGCCCTCGTGCTGGGCACCGTGATGGCCGCGACCGCCGGATTGCCGGCGGTCGCGGGGCCGGCCCAAGCCGCAACCCTCGCTCCGCTACCCGACGGCCTGAACGTGGCCATCGGCCGGCACGTCAGCGCCGACACCGGCTCCGCGCCGGGCAGTAGCCTGGCCGCGGCGATCGACGGCGACGGCACGAGCCGCTGGTGCCCGAGTACCGTCGGACCGCACACCCTCACCGTCGACCTGGGGCGCGTCACGCAGGTGACCGGCACCGGGGTCACCTTCTCCGGGGAGGAGGGCAACGACGGTTCGTTCTACAGCGTGACCACGGGCGTGAATCGGCCGGATCAGACCCCGCTTCCGCACCAGGCGCCCGGTGACCGCAACGGCATCGTGCAGGGCCCGCTGTACCTGTTCGCCGGCTCCGCCGCCGATGCGGACACGACCGTCAAGGCGCGGTACGTGACGCTGCACTACCAGGTGCCCCGGGAGCAGAACATCTGCGTCCAGGAGTTCCGGGTGTTCTCCGACACCGCCACCTCCGACCCCACGCTCCAGCTCGGCGGCGACCTCACCGGCCTGGTCGCCGACGACGCCCAGCCCTGGTCCTCGGGCGGCACGACCGAATCCATGCTGTCCATTCTCACCAGCGGAGGAATGAACTACGGCCGCGTCCGGCTGCTGGTCAACCCCACGGACTGCGGTGCCACCTGTGCCGATCTGACCAACGGGCTGGCTGTGGCGAAGCGCCTGAAGGCCGCCGGCATGAAGGTGTCACTCGAGCTCGACTACTCCGACACGCCCACCTCGTCGGCCGCCCAGCCGATCCCGGCCGCCTGGTCGGGCCAGAGCCTGTCCACGCTGGCCCGTAGCGTGCGCGACTACACCCGGTCGGTGATCGCCGCGTTCGCGGCCAACGGCACCCCGGTCGCCGAGGTGTCCCTGGGCAACGACATCAGCCAGGGCATGCTCTGGCCCAGCGGGCAGCTGCGCTTCGGGTCCACCGGGCACGCCGACTGGTCGGGGCTGACCACGCTGCTGGCGGCCGGCGCCCAGGGCGCACGCGACGGTGCGCCCCGGGGCAAGGCCCCACTGATCCAGGTCGTCCTCGACAGCGGTGCGGACAACACCGCGTCCGTGGACTTCCTGAACCACCTGTCGAACGCGCACGTGCCGTTCGACGTCATCGGCGAGGCCTATCTGCCGTGGCGCAACGGTTCCTTCACCGCGCTGGCGGCGAACCTGCGCGACCTCGCGGCGCGGTACCACAAGCCGCTGGTGGTCGCCGAGAGCGAGTTCCCGTACGCGAACATCTCCGGATTCGGTAGCTACTCGACGACCGTGCCGTACCCGGACACCCTGCCCGGGTACGCGATCTCGCCGGCCGGTCAGGCCAGCTACCAGCGCGACCTGGTGTCGCTGCTGGCCAGCCTGCCGGGTCACGAGGGGCGCGGAGTCTTCTACTCCACTCCGGACACCGCCGGCAGCCTGGGCTGGTTCACCGCCGCCGGTGCCGCGCAGCCGGCCGCCGACGCGTTCCGGGTCGGCTCCTCGGCCACCCTCTACCACGGCCGTTCGCTCGCGCTGAGCCCGTCCGTGACCGGTACCACCGGCGCCGCCCAGCCGGCCACCGATCCGGCGGCCACCGAGCTCGCGGCCACCAACGACGCGGCGGGCGGCGCCGGGCAGCCGGACGCCGCGCCCCAGCCGGGGACGTTGCCGCCGCTGCCCGCCGGGCTCGACGCCGCCATCGGTGCCAAGGCCAGCACGCAGGACGGCGCGGCGCCGGGTACGCCGGTCGGTAACGTGGCCGACGGCGACGGCACCAGCGCCTGGTGCCCCGGCACCTTAGGCACGCACACGGTCACCATCGACCTGGGCCGGCCGGTCGACATCACCGGTACCGGCGTGACCTTCTCCGGCGAGCAGTCGGGCGACGGCGCCACGTACCAGATCTCGACCGGGCTGGAAAAGCCCGGCCGGACGCCGTTCCCCCATCAGGCGGCCGGCGCGGACAACCCCGTCAACCCCGGCGCGCTGTATCTGTTCGCCGGCTCGGCGGCCAACACCGCGGCCACCGTCAAGGCGCGGTATGTGACGCTGACCTACCAGGAGCCGCGGGAGCGCAACGTCTGCGTGCAGGAGTTGCGGGTGTTCTCCACCGACGCGCACCCGGCGGCGAACCTCGAACTCGGCGCCGACCTGTCCACCCTCATCTCCGACACCGCGACCTACACCCTCAACGGCACCAGCGAGCCGATCCTGAGCATCTTCAAGGATGGCGGGCTCAACTACGTGCGGCTGCGCCTGTGGATCGACCCGGGTAGGCCGGACTGCTCAACGGCGTCCTGCCCGAGCCTCGCCAACGACCTGGCCATGGCCAAGCAGATCAAGGCGGCCGGCATGGGCCTGCTGCTCGACTTCCACTACTCCGACACCTGGGCCGACCCGCAACACCAGAACGTACCGTCGGCCTGGGCGGGCCAGACGCTCGACCAGCTCGCCACCTCGATTCACGACTACACGCAGTCGGTCATCGCCGCGTTCGCGGCCAACGGGACACCGGTCGACCAGGCTGCGATCGGCAATGAGATCACCCAGGGGACGATCTGGGCGGCCACCTCCATCGCCGGAGCATCAGGCACCGTCGTCCCGGCCGGTACCACCACCATCAAGGTGGCCAGCACGAGCGGAATCCGGCCCGGCGACACGCTGTTCATCGACGCCGGCGCCAACCTGGTACCCAACCAGCTCACCGAGACCGACCGGGTGGTCTCGGTCGGCACGGCGGGACCGGACGGCACCGGAATCACCCTGGCCGAACCGCTGGAGTTCGACCACAACGCAACCGTGGCCGTCCAGGACGTGCAGGCCTCGGGGAAGCTGCTCTTCGACCCGCGGACCGGCAAGGCCGACTGGACGTCGCTCACCACGCTGCTCAGGTCGGCGGTCCAGGGCGCCAAGGCGGGCAACCCGGCCGGGCACCAGCTGCTCATCCAGTTGCATGTGGACCGGGGCGCGGACAACGCCACCACCGTCGACTGGTTCAACCACATGGTCGCGGCGGGCGTGCCGTTCGATGTCATCGGCGAGTCGTACTATCCCTGGTATCACGGGCCGATGTCGGCCATGCAGGCCAACCTCACCGCGCTGGTCAACCGGTTCCACAAGTACGTGATGATCGCCGAAGACCAGTTCCCGCAGAACCCGCAGGGCGGGTACGGCACCTACAACGCGGCCAACGCGAACTACCCGGACACCCTGCCGGGGTACCTGGTGACTCCGGCCGGGCAGGCCTCCTACCAACGGGACCTGAACTCGATCGTGGCCTCGCTGCCGGAGGGCAAGGGGCTGGGGGTCTTCTACTGGGACGGGGATGGTCAGGGCAACCTCGGCATGTTCAACCAGCAGCACGCCGCCCAGCCGGTCATCTACGCCAACCAGGTCGGCGCGGCCAGCCAGAGCAAACCCAAGCAGTAACCGCACCATCGTCATGCCCCGGGAGACCCGTAGGTCCCCGGGGCATGACCGTGGATGGCATCCGTGGCGACGGGACGCCCCGATCTCGCGCTACTTCCGAATGCCTGTGCGGATCCCGGTGAGGGTGGTCTGGACGAGTCGGTGGATCGCCGCCTGGTCCGGCAGGCTGGTGGCCGCGGCGAGCGCGTGCAGGCAGTAGACGGTGAGTTCTTCGGCGGGGGCATCCTCGCGTACCGCTCCGGCCGCGGCGGCTTCGGCGATCAGCTCGCGAATGAACTCGCGCAGGTGTTGATGAGAGGCGGCAACGTGTTCGCCGCGGTGGAGCATGCCCGCGATGTCGTTGTCGTGCGCACGCCGGTGGAAGATCGCTTGAGCGTAGGCGGTCAGCACCGCCTCCAGGCGTTCGGCGGCCCCCGCCGTCCGGTCGCGTACCCGGAGTAGTTCCCGCAGGTGGTCGTCGACCTGGCGGGCGTGCCAAGCGACCAGGATCGACTCGACATCGGGAAAGTACTTGTACAGCGTCGCGCGCCCGATGCCGGTGTCCTTGGCGATCTGCGACATGGTCACGCCGGTCAGGCCGTGCTGGGCGACGAGGGCGGCCGTGGCGTTGATGGTGGCCTCCCGGACGGCGTCGCGGTGCGCCTCGATCGTCTCGTTCCAGATCCTCGGCATGTCGCCCATCGTACTCAATGACTCCGGTTAGACAGATGACTTGACAGCGACAATGTGTATTGAAAAACTGGCGCTGCTTCCACCCAGCCGAGAGGCACAGCTGACCGAAGGAGCCTCGCCATGCCCGAACTGCCGTCCCATCAGGACACCGGTCCCGCCGGGCCGCAGACCCCGATCGCCAGTGCGTACCGTGGGCGTCCGCCATGGGAGATCGGCGCCGCGCAGCCGGCGCTGTTCGAGCTGGCAGAACGCGGCGCGCTGCGCGGGCGGGTGCTGGATGTCGGGTGCGGGACCGGGGAGCACACCCTGATGGCCGCGGCGGCCGGCCTGGACGCCACGGGCATCGATCGCGCCGCCGAGGCGCTGGCGGTCGCCGGGTGCAAGGCGCGGGAGCGCGGCCTGACCGCACGGTTCGTTCAGCACGACGCGCTGCGCCTGGCGGAGCTGACTGACAGGTTCGACACCGCCCTGGACTCCCTCTTCCTGCATGCGCTGACTCCTGCGGACCGATCCCGCTACGTCGATGGTCTGCGAACGGTTCTGGTGCCCGGAGGCCGGTTGTTCGCACTCTGCTACAGCGACCGGCACGCCACCGAACCGATCCCGCCGCACGCGATGTCCAGAGGCGACCTCGAATCCTGCTTCGCCGATGGATGGACCGTGGACTCCATCCAGGCCACAACCAGCATGTCGACCGTGCACCCGGGCGGCGTCGTCGCCTGGCTGGCCGCCTGCACGAGGCTCTAGGAAAGGGAATCAGCCATGTTCTCCGCCGAAGCGCGCATCCGTACCGATCGCCCCGGCCGCTACCTCACCCAGTTGTGCGGGCACACCGCCCAGCTCAGCGTCCTTCTTCCCCACAAACGGAACCACACCCACAACCACGAGCACGGCGAGGACATCGCGGCGATGCCGCGCCGTGCCGAGTGCTCCGACACCGAGGGGGTCATCGAATTCGACCGCGGACGCTGCACGCTGCTCGCCACCGGCGAGGAACTTGTCTTGCTGGCCGAGGCCGACGACCAGCAGCAGTTGCGGCTGATGCAGGACGCCATCGCCGCACGGATGCGGCGCATCGGCCGCCGCGACCAGTTGAACCTCACCTGGCAGACGCGATCCGCCCGGCCGGGCCTTGAAACCGGCGCGCCGCGGCGATCACCGGGCATCGACGACATCATGACGGCTTGAGGTGTACCCGAGCCGGTGACGACCCGGCGGGTGGCGAGGCCGGAGACTGCGTTTCCGATCGCCACCCGCCACGTGCTGGTCAGGTCAGGTCGCCTTCTTCCATGGGCCGTACGGGTCGCCGGGCGCCTGGTTGCGGGTCCACCACTGGGCGATGTACGTGACGCCCTGGTAGACGGCCTTGTCCCCGGTGTTGAAGACCCGTGACGGGGTCCACAGCGCGGTGCCGTCGGGGGTGGTGGTCATCTGCATCCACGGACCGTAGGGGTCGCCGGGCTTCTGGTTCTGCGTCCACCACTGTGATTGCCAGACCGAGTTCTGGTACCAGACCCGGTCGCCGTTGTCGTAGACCGTCGGCGCGTTCCAGTCGGCGAGGACCTCCACCGGCGTGGACCCGAGGCCGGTGGTCGTGGTGGGCTTGTCGGCGGCGTCGACGGTCACCAGGCTGGGCAGCGAGACAGCCGTGGTACCCGCCCCGACCGCCTTGAAGGTCAGCGTGGCGAGGTCGACCTCGCCTGAGGCGGGCGGCGAGGAGCCGAGCTTGGTGTGGATCACCGAGACCTGGCCGGGCTTAGTCTGGTCGTAGGTGGCGCCGCTGACGTCCGTGCCGGCGCTGCCGGGGACGTACGCGAGAACCTTCGGGTCGTAGCCGATGGCGAGGTCGTACGCGTAGAGGTCCGAGGCCGCCTTCGCCTTGACCGTGACGGTCACGGTGGCGCCCTTCTCGGCGTGCGCGGTCGAGGCCGTCACGGTCACGCCGCCGGTCGTGGCCGGCCCGGTCGCGACGGGTGAGGTGGCGGCGTCGGTGCCCGGCAGGGCCGGGTAGAGCGGCGGGGTGGTGCGGTGGTGGGTTGCCTGCTCGTAGGAGTAGGCGAGCCCGATGAGCTGACCTTCGTCGTACTTGCGGCCGAGCATCTCGAGGTTGACGCCGGCGCCGGCCACGGCGGCCGAACCGTCGAGCGCCGGATCGGACTGGCCCATCGGCAGGGTGATCGCGGGCATGCCGGTGTTGGGGCTGAGCCGCAGGTTGTTGCCTTGAGTCGTGTACTGGCCGGCCGTCGGGTAGATCAGCGCGTCGAGGTGCCCGGCGTCGAGGTCGGTGGTCATCTTCTGCAGGCTGCTGGCGATATCGGCGGTGTGCTGGGTCAGCCAGGCCTGGTACTGGGCGTCGGTGATGTTGTCGCGGGTGCGGTACTGGGAGGAGTAGTCGGGTGAGACGAGGTTGTCGCGCACGATGTCGTCGAGGCTGCGGTCGGTGACGCCCGGGCCGGCGTGGGCCGCGAGGTACTCGTTCAGGTCGGTCTTGAACTCGTCGGTGCTGCCGCTGGAGATGCTGCCGATGGCCGCGATGTCGGAGACCACGGTGGGCTCGTCCGGGTCGGCCGACAGGTCGATGACGGTCGCGCCCTGCGCCTGCAGGTCGGCGACGGACTGGGTGAACAGCCGTTTGACGACCGGGTTGGTGCCGACCAGCGAGGGCAGGTAGCCCAGCCGGGCTCCCTGGAGGGCGTGCGGGTCGAGATACGACGTGTACGACACCGGTACCTTGCCCTGCTGCCCCGCGGTCACCGGGTCGTTCGGGTCCATGCCGGTGACCGCGTCGAGGGCGATCGCGGCGTCGGACACCGAGCGGGCGATCGGGCCGCCGCTGTCCTGGGTGAGTGCCAGCGGGACGATCCCGTCCCGGCTGGTCAGGCCGACCGTCGGGCGGATGCCGACGAGTTGGTTGTAGGAGCTGGGGTCGCGGATCGAGCCGCCGGTGTCGGTGCCGAAGCCGATGCCGGCCAGGTTGGCGGAGATCGAGGCGCCGGTCCCACCGCTCGACCCACCCGCCGTGCGAGTGAGGTTGTACGGGCTGTACACCTTGATCGAGGGGCCCATCGTGCCGTCGGCCTGGCGGGTACCCACGGAGTACTCCGAGCTGAACCCGGTCGCAAACTCGTCGAGGCTGGCCTTGCCGAGGATGATCGCGCCGGCGTCGCGCAGGCCGGTGACCATGAAGGCGTCATTCGCTGGCTGGTTGTCCGCCAGGCACTCGCAGCCGGCGGTGGTCGGCATGTCGGTGGTGTCGTAGTTGTCCTTGAGGACCACCGGGATGCCGTCGAGCATGCCCCGCGACTGCCCGGCCGCACGCCGTGCGTCGCTCGTCGCGGCCTCGGCGAGCGCCTGCGGGGCCGTGGCGAGGATCGAGTTGAGTCCGTGATCGGTGCCGCCCGCCGCGGTGTGGTCGTACGCCGCGATCCGGTTGAGGTAGTCCTGGGTGATCGCCACCGAGCTGGTCACGCCGGCGTTCATCGCCTTCTGCATGTCCAGCGCGGACGCCTCGACGAGGTCGAACGGCCCGTCGTCGTAGATCATGCGCTGTGCCATGCCGGCGACGTCGGTCACCGTGATCGCGCCGTCGCCGTCGTAGTCGGCGGCGGAGACGGCCGCGTACGCGGACTGGCCCCGCCCGGCGCCGAGTGCGCCGGTGAGCTTGTCGAGGTCGGCCTTGTCGATATCGGGTGATCCGATGAGGTTGCCCTGGGTGTAGTACGGCGCGAGGTATGGGTAGCCTTGCGCGGTCGCGGGTGCGCTAGCGACCGCTGGGCTGGGCGCGACACTGGTCACGAGGACCGTCGCGCCCAGGATGACCGCGCCGGCCAACCCCGCGCGCGATCGGTGAGTTCGCCTCACTCTTGCTCCCTCCACTTTCGTCAGAAAGGTCTGACGGGCCAGACGCTAGGGAGATCGAATGTTCGATCCGTGTCGATCATGTTACGGAATGATCACTTGGCCCACCGCGATCAACGCCGTGACCGCTGGCCGCGCTAACGGTCGCCTGTCCGATCTGTGACAATGGTCGGCCGCAACTGCGCATTGAATGCAATATCTCGCTACATCTATGGTGATCGAGGCCGATTACCGTCGCGGGGGTGGGTAAATGCGCCATCGGTACCTTGGCAAGGCCGTGCTGGCGGCTGCGGTCGTCGTTTCGCTGGTGGCCACCGGCGCCTGGGTGAATCCATCAGCCGCCCACGCCGACGTTGCGCAGCCGGCGCCGGGTGGCTGTGCCGGCATGACCGTGCCGGAGGAAAACCATTCCTCCATCCGGCTGCGGGTCGACCAGCCGGGAAGCGGCGCCCAGGTCAGCGTTGACGAGCAGGGCCGGATCGCGGTCGGTGGCATCCTGCACAAGCAGGCGACGATGGTCGATGTCTCGGACGAGCAGGTGGCGACCGCCGACTTCACCATCGGTCCGCGACCGGACGGGGTGGCGGCCTGGGCCGTGTCGTGGAGCACCGGCCTGCGCCCGCCGCACCTGGGCGACAACCAGGTGTGCGTGCGAGCCAAGCGCGACCCCAAGCGAACCGCCAGGATCCTGCGCTCCTTCACCGTGGTCGACCTGATCCCGCCGAGCGACGTACCCGGCCTGACCGTCGGCGAAGTCACGTCGAGCGGCGCCGTGGTCAGCTGGGGCGCGGCCACCGACAACTACGGCCTGGCCGGATACGAGGTGTCCGTCGACGGCGGAAGCCCCCATCGGACCACGGTGGGCACCCGCTCGTACACCGTCACCGGGCTGGCGCCCTCGACCGGCCACACCGTCTCGGTCGTCGCCGTCGACCTGGCCGGCAACACCTCAAAGACCCCCGCCACGGCGTCGTTCGCCACGGCCGCGCCGCCGCCGCCGCCCAACGCCAACCTGACCATCACGCCGGAGGAGGGCGGCGCCACCGCCGTCTGGCAGCCCGATCCCGCCACCGACGTCTCCTACCGGGCCTTCCTGGACGGCCAGCCGATCGCCGAGTTTCCGCTCGACCAGTACTGCCAGGACGCCAACGGCAACCCGGCCAGTACGTGCACCACCCAGGACACCATCAGCTTCATCATCGAGCCGCTCGACGAAGGCACGCCGTACGTGTTCCGGGTCGACGCCCTGCGTGCCGACGGCACCCAATCGCGGAGCATCTCCGGCTCGTTCAGCACCACGACGAGCGCCTCCCTGGTACCGGCCGATACCCGGCAGATGGACGCGAGCGAGACCTCGCGCTGCGCCGCGATGGGCGGCGACTTCTACGTCGCGTCAAGCAGCCGTGCCGGGGTACCGATCCCCGGCGGCAGCACGCAGATCTTCGTCGGCTGCTACAAGGCCGCCAACGACGGCTGCATCCGGGGTTTCCTGCCGCCGTCAGGAAACAAGGTGATCAACTGTTCGGACGACGTCACCACCCTGCTCACCACCGTGGCGCCGCCCGGTCACGGTCCGATCATCTCGTCGATGGACGTCATCCCGAGTGCCGGCGTTGCCAAGCCGGCCTTCGCACCCTCGACGCTGATCGAACCAATCACCTGGTGCGAGGAGGGCGCGTGCGCGCTGCTGCTGGCGCCCGCGGAGGAGGCGGTGGAGGTTTCGGTCCTCGCGTCCATCGCGGCCGCCGCCTCCACCTTCCTCGTCGTCACCGCCGTGGGCATCGGCATCGGACTCGTCCTCAGCGCCCTGCTCGCGATCCTGTTCCCCACGGAGATCGGCATCGGTGGGGTGCTGGAGTACCCGATCTCGCCCGACACCGACTTCGACACCTTCGACAATTGGGGCGCGGACGAGGGCATCTGGTACAACAGCCTGAAGTTGTATGCCGAGGTGGTCAAGACCACGAAGGAACTGACCGGTACCTACGGCCTTCCCTTCGCCTGGAACGACCAGTCCGACTCGCAGCTCAAGGTGGCGGTCGACGAGGCATGCACCGCCCAGCAATCCGGTAACTTCCCCAGCGGCTGCGGCACGAACTTCGCCGTGTACGTGCCCGGCGGGGTGAACTACCGGTTCCGGCCGATGAACCAGACTGGCACGCATATCGTTTCCGCGATAGCGGGCAACGGGGGCCTCCCGCAGCCACCGGGGCGGTCGGTCTGGTACTACCCGGCGCGCAGCCTGGGCGGCCAGGCCGCGATCAGCGCGGGCTTCCAGCGCAACTGGTTCGACAGCGACTCGCGCTTCACGCCGAACGCGTGCACCGGTCGGGCGGCCGGTACGACGTGTGACGAGTTCCCGTTCTGGTCCACCAACCAGGCGGTCAACCTCTCCGGCCTGGTTGCCGATATCAAACCGGTACCCACCACGGAGTCGCTGCCCCAGGCCAGTGACATCTCCGGGTTCTATAGTCAGTGCGGCGTGAAGGACAACGAAAGGTTCATCGTGTTGCCGGTGAAGCCCTGGGTCGACGCGGGTGGACCGAGCTTCGGGTTCCGGGTCAGCGACGGCGGCGCCAGCATCTGCATGGCGCCCAGGCCCTGAGCGCAGCGATGCTCGACAGCCTGCGGGTGCTACGCGGCGCGGCCGAGGCGTACCGCACCGCCGCGACCGCTGCCGGCCTCGCCTGGCCCGACCACGCCGCGGCCGAGCGCCCCGACCTGGGTGGCGAGCCGGCTCCCGACCTGGTGCACCGGCTCTTCGCGGTGGACCAGGTCGCCGAGCAGCTGAGCTGGCTCCAGGCGCAGGGGTGGGACTCCCAACGGCTGTTCCCCAACGGTGGATGGCTGCTGCCGTGGCCGACCGACGTGGGCGAAACGCTGGACAAGCTGTCCTTCACGATCGGTACCCCGTTCCCCTGGCGGCAGCAGATACCGCTGTTCCAGTTCGACCTCATCGTCTACACGTTCGTGCTCGCCGGTGAGCACGAGGGCGAGATCTGGCGCTACGAGGCCAGTCCCGACGCGTGGGACTCGGTCCGGGCCTCTACGAGCCTGGCCGCCCTGTTCACCCAGTGGGCCGACGGCATCGCCGGCGGCGTGGTCAGTTACCGGGAACTGGACCAGTGGCTCATCGTCGGCGCCCACGTCCAGGACCCGTTCCAGGAGCTCCTGGAACGGGCCGTGGACCTCGACCCGTTCGCCTTCCCGGTATCCGTGCCGTACCCGTGGTGGTCGCGGCTGCGGGAGCGGCAGCGCGAGTGCGGCGTGGACCTCGAGTGCATCGAGCGAGGGGACGAGTGCCAGCTGGAGTTGCTGGACGCCATCGCCGCCGCCCGCGCCTCGCTGCGCGGGTAACCGCTGGGACTGCCCGGTAGTAACGGCGCACCATCCGGGTCGTGCGCACCATGCCATCCCCGGGCCGGCGCTCCGCGAGATCCGAGGTCTCCCACGTGATCGGCAAGATTCCCTCCATTCCGATCCATGCCTGGGATAACGGACGAAGGCAAAGACCCTCCTCGGGTCCGACGGACCGGCGTTCGGGCATGCAATCGGGCATTTCAGAGAGGTTTCGAAAGTAGCCGGAGATCCGTTGACACGTGATCTTTCCGCGCCTATGGTCGCTGATACGTATAACCAGTTATACGTATCAGCAAGCGATACGTATAACCATCGGCGCGGCAGGAGGGGCGACGCGGGTGAGCGACGGGGCACCGGGGCGGCGGAGACGGCCACCGACACAGATCGACCTGGCTCGGCGTGCCGGCGTCTCCCAGGCCACGGTCTCGCAGGTCATCAACGAGACGCCGGACCGGCCGGCCAGGTTGAGTCCGGAGACCCGGGCCCGGGTCCTGGACGCGGTCCGTGAGCTGGGCTACCGCGTCAATCCGGCGGCGCGCAGCCTCAAGGGTGCGCGCAACCGGCTGCTCGGCCTGTTCACGTTCGAGGCGGTGTTCCCCACCGACCAGCGCGACTTCTACTTCCCGTTCCTGCTCGGGGTCGAGGAGGAGGTCGCCGAGCAGGGGTACGACCTGGTGCTGTTCAGCTCGGCCGGCGCGTCGGGGCCGCGGCGCATCTACGTCGACGGCGTGAACCGGTTGAAGCTGACCGACGGCGCCGTGCTCCTCGGCCGGCACGTGCGCCGGACCGAGCTGTCCGAACTGGTGAAGGAGGATTTCCCGTTCGTCTTCATCGGACGACGGGAGGTTCCCGGCGCCCGGGTATCCTATGTGGCCCCTGACTACGTGTCGGCCACGCGTGACCTGGTGCGCCGGCTCGTGGAGCTGGGTCACCGGCGGATCCTGTTCGTCAAGGCGTACCAGGGTGCCGAGCCGACCCGCGACCGCGAACGCGGGTACCGGCGGGGCCTGAAGGACAGCGGCCTGGGCGTCGAGGCGGCCATCGTGCACCGGCTGCCGTCGTCGGGAGTGGTCACCGCGCCGGACCTCGGCGCCTGGGTCCGGGACGGTGTGACGGCCATCGTCGCCGACCCCAGCGAGGACGACTCCGTGGCCGCCAGCATCGAGGCCGCCGCGGCCGAGACCGGCCTGTCCGTACCGGACGACCTGTCCGTCGCGCTGCTCGGTGACCCGTCACGCACCGAGACCACCCGTGACTGGACGCGCTTCGACCTGCCCCGGCCGGAGTTGGGCCGGCAGGCGGTGCGGTTGCTCATCCAGTTGCTGGAGGCGGACGAGGGCGAGGCCCGGCAGGTACTGCTGGACTGCACGCAGATCCCGGGCGGCACGGTGGCCGAGCCCGGCCGGGGGCGACGCCGGTGATCGGGCTGATCCTGCGGCGCCTGCTCGTCGGCGTCTTCGTGCTCTGGGGCGCGGTCACGCTCATGTTCGTGTTGGTGCGCCTCGCGCCCGGCGACCCGGCGACGCTGCTGTTGGGTCCGGACGCCAGCCGGGCCGACATCTCCGCACTCCGCGAGCAGATGGGCCTGAACCGTCCGCTGCCGCTGCAGTACCTGTCGTACCTGGGGCAACTGGCGCGGTTCGACTTCGGCCGCTCGTACCGGTTCGAGGCGCCGGCCATGCAGGTCGTGTTGAGCCACGTACCGGCGACCATCGACCTCACGCTGACCGCCACGCTGATCGCCGTGATCCTGGGCCTGGCGCTGGGGATGCTCGCCGGGTACCGGCCGGAGAGCGCACTGGACCGGGTGGTCTCCGGGCTCACCATCCTGCTGCAGGGCATGCCCACCTTCTGGGTCGGCATCATGCTGATCCTGCTGTTCGCCGCGACGCTGCGGCTGCTGCCCAGCTCCGGCCCCGGCTCCCCGGTGCATCTCGTGCTGCCCGCGGTGACTCTCGCGCTGCCGTTCACCGCCATCGTCGCGCGGATCACCCGCACCAGCGTGGCGAGTTCGATGCGGGAACCCTATGTCCAGACAGCCCGATCGAAGGGACTGACCAACGTGCAGGTCCTCACGGGCCACGCGCTGCGCAACTCACTGGTCCCGGTGATCACCATCGTCGGGCTCCAGATGGGCGCGCTGCTGGGTGGCGCGGTGATCGTCGAGAACGTGTTCGCCTGGCCGGGACTGGGGTCGCTGATGGTCGACTCGGTGAGCTACCGCGACTACGCCGTGGTGCAGGCCACGGTCGCGCTGATCGCCGCCATCGTCGTCGTGCTGAACCTGCTGGTCGACGTGTCGTACGCGCTGGTGGATCCGCGTATCCGCACCGGGGCGCGGGCGTGACCGGGGCGCTGGCGCAGGCGGCCGACGTCGCCGCCAGCACACCCGAGCCGGGGCGCCGCCGCGGCGCCGGACGGTTGACCGGCAAGCTGCGCTGGATTCCGGCCATCGTGGTGGCCGCATACCTGCTGCTCGCGATCATCGGTCCGATGGTCGTCCCGTACGACCCGATCGCGACGTCGCTCGCCGATCGGCTCAAGGGCCCGGGATCGGCCCTGAGCGGTGGCGGCACCTCGCTGCTCGGTACCGACCCGCTCGGGCGCAGCGTGCTCGACCAGGTCGTGTACGGCGCGCGGACCTCGGTCATCATCGGCGCGCTCACCGTCACCCTGTCCGCGGTGTTCGGCGTCGCGGTCGGCGTCGTCGCCGGTTACACCCGGGGGTTCGTCGACGGCGTGCTGAGCCGGTCGGTGGACATCCTGCTCGCGTTCCCCGGCATCGTGCTGGCCATCGTCGTCGCCGGCCTGTTCAGCCGCGGCATCACCGTGGTCGTGGTCGCCCTCGCGCTCACCGGCTGGATATCGTTCGCCAGGCTGTCCCGCGGTCTGGCGCTGTCGCTGCGGGACCGCGAATGGGTGTCCGCGGCCCGGGTCATGGGCCTGCCCTGGCGCACCATCGTGACGCGGCACGTGCTGCCGTTCGTCCTCGGTCCGGTGGTCGCGCTCGCCACCATCGAGTTCGGCCTCATCGTGCTCGCCGAGGCCGGCCTGAGCTTCCTCGGGATCGGCCTGCCGCCGTCCACCGTGTCCTGGGGTCAGACCATTTCGACCGGCAAGGAATATCTGTCCACCGCGTGGTGGATCTCCCTGTTCCCGGGCCTGGCGCTGGCGCTGCTCGTGGTGAGCGTGGGGCTGCTGGGTGACCAGTTCAACGCCTTCTTCGGGTCCGGTGCCCGCCGTGGCCCCGCCCGCTCCACTGTTCCGGCCGCACGCGATGACGCGTCCGGCCTCGAAAGGAGTCATTGATGGGAGCGCACCGACGTGTACTGTCGGGCGTTGCGATCGCCACGGTCGCCACGCTCGGTCTGTCCACCGCGTGCTCGACATCGGCGGCCCAACCGGTCGCCAATGGCAATAGCGCACTGACCGTCGCCAGCCCGTACCCGCCGGAGGCGCTGGACCCGCACGGCGCCGAGGGTGCGTCGGTCGGCACGGAGATCATTGGGCAGGAAATCTACAGCCGCCTGGTGCGGCCGGACTCCACCGGGAAGATCGTCGGTGACCTGGCGACCTCGTGGCAGGCCAACCCGAACGCCACCTCGTTCACCTTCACCCTGCGCAAGGGCGCGGTGTTCTCCGACGGGTCGGCGCTGGACTCCGCGGACGTGGTCGACTCGTTCAATCGGCTGATCCGGCTGAAGGGGCCGAACGCGTCGAACTTCACCGGCGACACCATGACGGCGTCCGGGCCGGACACCGTCGTGGTCGCGCTGAAGACGCCCGATCCGGCGCTGCTCGGCAAGCTGACCCTGTTCTACATCGTGCCCTCCGGCGTGCAGGACTCGTCATTCACCAAGCCGGTCGGCTCCGGACCGTTCACAGTGGACAGCTTCACTCCGGGCCAGGAAGTCGACCTGGTGCCGAACCCGAAGTACTACGGCTCCGTGCCGAAGCTGAAGAAGCTCATCGTCAAGGTGATCCCGGACATCTCGACGGAGATGACCGCGCTGAAGACCGGCGAGATCCAGGCCACCTGGGGCATCCCCGACGATCAGCTCGCCCAGCTGTCCGGCAACAACGACATCAAGGTCGCCACGGTGCCCGCCACGTCGGTGTACACCATGTGGTTCAACTCCTCGAATCCGGTGCTGTCCAAGCCGGAGGTGCGCCGGGCGCTGTGGCAGGCGGTCGACTTCCCGACCATCATCAAGTCGCTGTACCCGCAGACCGGCGCCGTCTCCCAGTCCGTCGTCGCGCCGTCCGTGCTCGGATACGCCCCGCAGCCGGCGGTGAAGTACGATCCGAACGCGGCGAAGGCGGCCCTACAGGCGGCCGGGTTCGACTTCGGCAAGACGCTGCGTTTCCAGTACAGCGGCGACAGCTACTCCCAGTTCGCCCAGGCGGTGGTGGCCGACCTCGCGAAGATCGGCGTGAAGGTCGACCCGATCGAGAAGGAGAGCGCGGTCTTCCTCAAGGACCTGCTCGCCCTCAACTGGGACATCAACTTCCAGTCGCTGTCGACGCCGACCTATGACGCCGCGAGTAACCTGGGCCGGCTCTACACCTGCGCGGCCAAGCGGAATGGCTACTGCAACCCCCAGTTGGACACGCTGCTGAGCCAGGCCGGCTCGACCAGCGACGTGAACCAACGCAAGCAGCTGTACGCCCAGGCGACACAGATCATCTGGAACGACGCGGTCGGCATGTACCCCATGAGCCTGAAAATCGCGTACGCGTACCGGTCCAACGTGCACGGGCTGGTACCGGACCCGAGCTACCTGCCGGACTTCGCCAAGGTAACGGTCTCCTGACCGTGCCTACGCCTGACCTTCTCGAACCGCAGAGCCTGTTGCGGGTGGAGCACCTCACGGTGCTCCTCCCCGCGACGGGTGCGGCGGATCCCGTCCTCGACGACGTGAGCTTCTCGGTCCGCCCCGGGCGTACCACCGGGCTCATCGGCGAGTCGGGCAGCGGCAAGACGATGCTGGCGATGGCGGTCATCGGCCTGCTACCGGCGGGAGCCTCCTGCACCGGACGGATCCTGCTGCGCGACGAGGACCTGCTCACCGCTGGCGAGGCGCGGCGGCGCCGGGTACGCGGCCGGGAGATAGCCATGATCTTCCAGGACCCGCTGTCCGCGCTCAATCCCAGCCAGCGGATCGGCCGGCAGGTCGGCGAGTTCCTGCGACGCAACGGAAGCTCGCGCGCCGAGGCCGACCGGGCCGCGGTGGGTCTGCTGACCCGGGCGGGCATCCCGGACGCGCAGCGCCGGGCGGGCGACTACCCCCATCAGTTCTCCGGCGGCATGCGGCAGCGGGCAATGATCGCGATGGCCTTGGCCGGTGGCCCGTCGCTGCTGCTCGCCGACGAGCCGACCACCGCGCTGGACGTCACCGTGCAGGCGCGCATCCTGCGGCTGCTGCGCGCCCTGCAGGACGAGAGCGACATGTCCATGCTGCTGGTCAGTCACGATCTGCGGGTGATGTCGCACGTGTCGCACGACCTGGTCGTGCTGTACGCGGGCCGGGTCTGTGAGCGCGGCCCGACCCGGGAACTGCTGCGCGCGCCCCGGCACCCGTACACCAGGGCGCTGGCGGCCAGCGTTCCGGCGGTGCGTACCCGCAACACTCTCGCCGCGACGCTGCCCGGCGCCCCGGCCAGCCCGCTGGCTCGCCCGTCCGGCTGCCCGTTCCACCCGCGCTGCCCGATGGCACGGGAGCGTTGCGCCACCGAGGTCCCGGCTCTGCGCGAGGTCGCGGCCGGCCGGTGGAGCGCGTGCCACTTCGCCGAGGAGATCCCAGCATGACGCCGTCGACCGCCCTGCTCGACGTGGATGACCTGCGGGTCGCCTATGGCCGGCCGAAGCGGCCGTGGCGCCCCGGCGGCACGCGGGTCGACGCGGTCGCCGGCGTCAGCCTGCGCGTCGGCCGCCACGAGACCCTGGCGCTGGTCGGCGAGTCGGGTTCCGGCAAGACCACGGTCGCCCGGTGCGTCGTCGGGCTGATCCGCCAGCGCAGTGGCGCGATCGTCTTCGACGGCCAGCGGCTCGGCGCCGGCGCCCGCCGGCCGGCCGCGCTGCGCCGGGCCATCCAGATGGTGTTCCAGGATCCCCGCTCGTCGCTGAACCCGCGGATGACGGTGGGTCGGATCGTCGCCGAGGGGTGGCAGGCGCACCCGTCGGTGGCGCCGCCCGGCGACCGCCGCTCGGCGGTGCGTGCCCTGCTCGACCAGGTCGGGCTGGACGCCACCGTGCTGGACCGGCGGCCGTCGCAGCTGTCCGGCGGGCAGTGCCAGCGGGTGAGCATCGCCCGCGCGCTGGCGCTCAAGCCGCGCCTGCTGGTCTGCGACGAGGCGGTGTCCGCGCTGGACGTCTCGGTCCAGACGCAGATCCTGCGGTTGCTGTCCGACCTGCGCGACCAGCGCGGGCTGTCGGTCCTGTTCATCACCCACGATCTCGGCGTGGTGCGGCAGATCGCCGACCGGGTGGCGGTGATGCGCCGGGGGGAGCTGGTCGAGTCCGGCGAGACCGAGCAATTGTTCGCCAGCCCGCAGCACCCCTACACCCAGGAACTGCTGGACGCGGCGCTCGACCTGGACGTGACGGACCTCGACGTGACCGACCCGGTGGAGACGGTGGACTGATGGCAGGAATGGTTCCCGTGCCCAGCGGGTGGAACACCTGGGATGTGCAGTACCACACCGGATGGGTGCACCTGCCGTCCGGACTGCGCCTGCGGTTCGCGCTGCGCGCGGCATCCGGTGCGACGTTCGACGGGTTCACCTGGCGGCACGGTCTCGTCCGGCTCGGACCCCACACGGTGGACGGCGGGTACGCGGCGGTGTCGGTGTGCGCTCACGACACCGAGCTGGCCCTGCGGGTACGCGGCGGCGGGGACGAACTGGACGTGCTGGCCGATCGCGAGGGCCCCGCCGACCCGGTACTCGTCGTGGACGAGGCACCCGGTTTCGGTGGCCGCCCTGTGGCCGTGCGGCACGAGCTCGGGCGGCTGATGGTGCGTCACGGCGACGAGGACTGGGTGCTGGAGTGTGCGCCCGCGCCCATCGCGGACGCCGACGACCCGCGACGGCTGGTGTTTCCGGGCGCGGCCACGGTCGCCATCGCCCTGCGCCGCGCCGCCACGCGCGCCGTCACTGCCGATGTCGCCACTGCCGATGTCGCCACTGCCGATGTGGCCGCCGCCGTCGCCGCCCGCATCGAACCCGCCGCCGCCCGGGCGGACGTGGCGCTGCCGCGTACCTCCGGCTGGCTGGGCGCGGCCGGCGACGCGATGACCCGCGCGCTGACCTGGAACACCATCTACGCACCGGATCTGGGCCGGGTGCTCACGCCGACCTCACGGGATTTCGTGTGCCGCGAGCGGGAGGGCTTCTACGGCCGCTGGGCGCTGCACACCTGGGACTCGTTCTTCACCGGGCTCGTCGCCGCCTGGGTGGATCCGGCCTACGCCGAGGGCATCTTCGACCAGATCCTGTCCGAGGCCGGTGGCGATGGCATGCTGCCCAACCGGGTCAGCGACGACAAGGGCCGCACCGACGACCGGTCACAGCCACCGGTCGGCGCGTACACCGTGCTGAAGGCATACCTGGGCAGCGGCCTGTCGGACCAGACCCGGCGCGGCGAGTTGCTCACCCGCGCGTATCCGGCGCTGCGCGACTGGCACGCCTGGTGGACCAGGGCCCGGCAGGGGCCGCACGGCCTGCTCGCCTGGGGCTCGGACCCGGTCGACGGCGACCCCGAGTCGGCTACCCTCGACCGGGCCAAGCGGGAGTCGGGGCTCGACGACTCGCCGATGTACGACGACGCGGCACTCGACCCGGCCACCCACACGATGAACCTCGCCGACGTCGGGCTCAACGCGCTGTACCTCGCCGACACTCAGGCGCTCGCGGCCATCGCCGGGATCCTGGGCGACGAGGCGGCCGAGACCCTCACCCGGGACGCCGCCCGGCTGGCCCGCCACGCCGCCGGCCTGTGGGACGCCGACCGCGGCCGGTACGGCAACCGGTGGGCCGACGGCCGGTTCTCCGAGCACACCTCGCCGACCCTGTTGTATCCGTTGCTCGCTGGCCTGCCCGATCCCGGGCCGGCCGGCGCCCTCGCCGAGGCACTGCTGGACCCGGCGGTGCTCGGCGGCGATCCGCCCCTGCCCAGTACCGCCCGGGACGACCCCGGTTTCAGCACCCGGTACTGGCGCGGCCGGGTCTGGGCACCGATGGCGTTCCTCGCCGTCGAGGGGTTGCGCCGCTACGGACTGACCGGCCACAGCCGGTCCATCGTCGACGCGTTGCTGCGACTGTTCCTCGGCGAATGGACCGAGCACAGCCACGTCCGGGAGAACTACCCGATCGTGCCGGGGGAGGACGTGCGCCCGCTGGCGGCGCGCTCCGACGGGCTGATGGGCTGGGGCGGGCTGCTCGGCTACCTGGCCATCCAGGAGCTGGCCGACCCCCGGCCGGAGGGGTGGCGATTCGCGCACCCCGGGCGCCCTGCCTCGGTCGAACACCTCGCGCTGGGCGAGGGATCGCTGGGCGTGCGGGCCGCCGACCGGCTCACCGTCACGCTCGGCGACCGGGTGCTGCTCGACACGCCGCCCGGCGCCGTGGTGACCGGATACCAGCGGACCACCGCCGAGGTCCGCGGCGTGGTCACCGTCGACCCGTCCGACGGCCGGCTGTTGGTCGGCGTGCCACCGGCCGTGGCGCCGGGGGAGAAGGTAGCGGTACGCGTCGGGGACGCCACCTGGATCGCCGAGGCGGACGGGCACGGGCTGGTCCGTCTCGAGCCGTGCGGCCCGTCCGCCGCCGAATTCAGCGTGCGGGCGGCAGTGACGAAGGAGTTCAGTGCTAAGGAGTGATGTGGAGTGACCGGCCGGACGTCCATGGACAGCGACGTGCTGGTGGTGGGTGCCGGTGTCGGCGGCATCGCGGCGACTCTGGCGGCGTTGCGCCGGGGTCGGCGGGTGCTGCTCACCGAGGAGACCGACTGGCTCGGAGGGCAGCTCACCAGCCAGGGCGTGCCACCGGACGAGCATCCGTGGATCGAGCAGTTCGGGGCGACGCGGTCCTACCGCGCGTTGCGCAACGCGATCCGCGACCACTACCGGTCCTGGTACCCGCTCACTCCGGCCGCCCGCGAGACGCCCGACCTGAATCCCGGCCTCGGCCGGGTCAGCCGGCTGTGCCACGAGCCGAGAGCGGCGGCCCTCGTCTTGGAGGCGATGGTCGGCCGGTACCTGGCATCGGGGCTCCTGCGCGTGCTGTACCGGCACCGGCCGGTGTCGGTGGAGATGGACGGCGACCGGGTACGCGGGGTGACGCTGCGCGGGCCGGACGGCGCACTGGTCGAGGCGAGCGCGCCGTACGTCCTGGACGCCACGGAACTCGGGGACCTGCTGCCATTGGGCGGCATCGAGCACGTCACGGGGTTCGAGGCGCAGTCGGACACCGGCGAGCCGAGCGCTCCGGCCATCGCGCAGCCGGACAACATGCAGGCCTTCTCCTGGGTGTTCGCGGTCGAGCACCGGGCCGGCGAGGACCACACCATCGACCGGCCGGACCAATACGGCTTCTGGCGCGAGTACCGGCCGCCGTTCTGGCCGGACCGTCTGCTGTCGCTGGTCGCGCCCGACCCGCGGACCCTGGAACCGCTCGGCCGCACGTTCGTTCCACACGGGTCCAAGGGGCCGGTCGATCCGGACCAGAGCCGGGATCCCGGCGACCGCGACCTGTGGGCGTTCCGCCGGATCCTGGCCCGGGAACAGTTCCAGCCGGGATTCCTCGACAGCGACGTCGTCGTGGTGAACTGGCCGATGATCGACTATCTGCCCGGCCCGCTGATCGGTGTCTCGGATGAGGAGCGGGACAAGCACCTGGACGGTTCCCGGCAGCTCGCCCTGAGCATGCTCTACTGGCTGCAAACCGAGGCGCCCCGGCCGGACGGCGGGACCGGATGGGCCGGTCTGCGGCTGCGCCCGGACGTGATGGGCACCGCGGACGGGTTCGCGAAGGCGCCGTACGTGCGTGAGTCGCGACGGATCAGGGCCCGCCGTACGGTCACCGAGCAGGACCTGTCCCTCGCGGTACGCGGTGAGCGCGGCGCGGTGTCCTATCCGGACAGTGTCGGGGTCGGCATGTACCGCATCGACCTGCACCCGTCGACCGGCGGCGACAATTACATCGACGTTGGCAGCTGCCCGTTCCAGATCCCGCTCGGCGCGCTGCTGCCGGTGCGTACCCGCAACCTGTTGGCGGCCGGGAAAAACCTGGGCACCACGCACATCACCAACGGCTGCTACCGGCTGCACCCGGTCGAGTGGAACATCGGCGAGGCGGCCGGCGCGCTGGCCGGGCACTGCCTGAACAACGGGGTGGAGCCGGACCAGGTATACGAGGATCCCGGGGCGCTGCGCCGCTTCCAGGACGAACTGGTCGCCGACGGTTTCGAGCTGTCGTGGCCGCGGGTGCGGGGGTACTGAACCATGAATGGATTGCTCGACGGCGTCGTCGTGCCGATGGTGACAACGATGTCAGCGCCGGGCGTACCCGATCCGGACGCCGCCGGCCCACTGCTGCGCGCGTTCGCCGCCGCGGGTGTCCGGCGCCTGATGCTGCTGGGCAGCAACGGCGAGGGGCCGCTGGTGCGGGCCGACCGCACCGCGGCGTACGTGGCAGGTGTCGCCGACCGGTGGCGAGCCCTGGTGCCGGCCGGCGTCATCCTGGTCAACGTCACGGCCCCCGGTACCGACGAGGCCCGTCACCGCGCCGAACTGGCGGCCGTCGCCTCACCCGACGCGCTGGTGCTGAGTCCACCCATCTACTTCCGGCACTCGGACGCCGAGGTGGTCGCCCACTACGCGGCCGTCGCCGCGCTCGGGCTGCCGATCGTCGCGTACAACACGCCCCGGTACGCCACACCGCTCACCCCGTCCACCGTCGACTCGCTGGTCGCGATGCCCGGGATCGTCGGGGCCAAGGACTCCTCCGGCGACCCCGCGATGCTGGCCCACCTGCTCGCCGCCGCCGGCACCAGGACCGGCTTCGCCGTCAGCCAGGGCGACGAGCAGGCGCTCGGCGCCGCCCTGCGCGCGGGCGCGAGCGGCATCGTGCCGGGCATCGCCAACCTGGCGCCCCGCCTGGCCGTGGACCTGGTCGCCGCGCACGACCAGGGCGACCGGGCCGAGGTCGACCGACTGCAGGCACTGGCCACCGAGCTGACCCGGCTGCACTCGGTGCGCCCGGGCGTGCCGTCGGTCAAGGCCCTGCTGGCCTCCTGGGGGCTGTGCCCGCCACACGCCGCGCCGCCGCTGCTGGCGTGCACCCCCGATGAACTCCGCCGGCTGGCCGCCGTCGTGCGGCCGATCGGGGCCTACCTGCTCGGCGGCCACGACGACGCGAAGGAGGGCTGACCGCCGGGTTCCTGACCGCGCGTGAACCACCACACCCCTGGAACGCGACACCCTCGAAGGGAATCAGATGGCAGACGGACGCATCAGCCGCAGACAGTTCACCATCGGACTGGCGGCCGGCGCCGCCGGCGTCGCCTCGGCCGCGCTGGTCGCCAGCCCGGCCGAGGCCGCGACGGCCGGACGTAAGCCGGGCGACGGCGCGCACCATCCGGCCGGGCCGCGGCCGGCGTTCTTCGACGAGACGACGCTGTGGGACGCCGGAGTCGGCCCGCTGGTGAACTACCACGTGCACGGGCTGGCCGTGCTGCCCGACGACACCATCATCGCGATGACCGAGGGCCGGTACGAGGTGTGCGACGCCGGCCCCCGCGACCTGCTCGCCCGGCGCAGCCTCGACGGCGGCAACACCTGGGAGGACACGCAGACCGTGGTCGCGTCGGTCGACGGCCAGTCGTGGGGCAACCCCACCCTCGTCGTCGACCGGCACACCGGCGAGGTCTTCCTGTTCTACGCCCTGTCGCTGCGCCTGCCGGAGAACACCAGCTGCTCCGGCGACAGCGCCGACCTGTACATGGTGTCCAGCAAGGACAAGGGCGTCACCTGGAGCGAGCCGACGCACTTCGCGGGGCTGTTCGACAGCTTCCCGTACGACTGGGCGCTGCACAGCCCCGGACCGGGCCACGGCATTCAGCTCGACAACGGCCGGCTGCTGCTCAACGTGGCGCATCGCCGGGTCATCGTGGGCAACACGGTCCAGCAACGCTTCTATGGCGTGGCGTCCATCTACAGCGACGACCACGGCCGCACCTGGCAGACCACCGGTGAGGTACCGGTAACGGTGGACTACCCGATGAACGAGGCCCGGGTCGTGCAGCGCGACGACGGCTCGGTGCTCATCAACGGTCGCAACGGCGCCGGCGGTACCGGGGAGCGGATCATCGCGATCAGCCACGACCGCGGCCTGACCTGGTCGCAGCCGAAGCTGGACGGCGCCACCGGAGTGTTCAACTCCGTCGACGCCAGCACCGTGCGCTACACCGGCGGCCCGGGTAGCAAGGACGTCAACCGGATGCTGTTCAGCCACCCGGATTCTCCCGCGCGGTTCAACATGACCGTGTCGGTGAGTTACGACGAGGCGTACTCCTACCGGTACAGCCGGGTCATCAACCCCAACCGCGGTTACTACTCCGACCTCGCCCACCTGTCGGACGGCACCATCGTCCTGCTCTACGGCTGCGACGGCGACAACGCCAGCGCGCCGCTGCGGGTCAACGTCGCGCGCTTCAACCTGGAGTGGCTCACCCAGGGCCGGGACAGCCTCGCCACCGGCCCGGCCATCACCGAGCAGGTGTGCGACCTCGGCAAGAACGCCCGGCAGGCCAAGCGGTCCACCGGGATCCTGTCCATCATCAAGGAGCCGACCGCCCGGGACGGTGCCCGCGCGCTGTTCACCCCCGGCGCGGTCGGTGACTACATCGAGTTCCCGTTCACCGTGCCGCACACCGGCACCTACCAGATCGGCCTGCGCTACTACCGGCCGGTCGACGGCGGCCTGGTCACCGTGACGGTCGACGGAGCCAAGCTGCACAACTACGCCGTGGACACGACCGCGGAAACCGTCGAGGGCTACGACGTCGTACCCCTCGGCACGACGCGGCTGCGCGCCGGCCGGCACGACGTCCGGTTCACGCTCGCCGGTGCGGGGCGGGGTGGCGGCCAGCTCATCTCCGTCAACGCGCTGAGCCTGGTCCGGGCGCCGGCGGCCGCCGACGTGCGCGACGAAATCGTGATGGACAACGCCGGGCTGGGCTACGCGGTCGTGTCCGGCACCTGGGCGGCGGGTACCGGCGTCGCCGGCTACTACGGCGGCAACTACTCGTCGCACGCTGCGGGTACCGGCACCAGCGTGGTGCGGTGGCAGCCGGCCGTGCTCGGTGACGGCCAGTACGAGGTGCAGGTGTCGTACACGCCGGCCTCGAACCGGGCCACCAACGCGCCGTACACCGTCATCGACGCGCAGGGCGCCACCGTGGTGCCGGTCAACCAGAAGCTCGCCGGTACGCCGGCGGCGCCGGGCGGCACCTGGGTGTCTCTCGGCGTCTTTCCGTTCCAGGGCGGGCTCGGCAGCTCCATCGAGCTGAGCGACAACGCCGACGGGTTCGTCATCGCCGACGCCGTCAAGCTGATCCGCCAAGGCTGAACCGCACCGGCGGGTGGGGCGGTCGACCCGGCCACCCCACCCGTCAAAGGTCCTCGACGAGCAGCCGCCGGGCCAGCGGGAGCAGGCCCGACCGGCGTACCGGGTCGAGCGGATCCCGGAGCCGGTCGGCGCGGTACCCGCGCGGGGCCACCCCGTACGCCGCCCGGAAGCGGCGGGAGAAGTGGAACGGGTTGGCGAAGCCGCACGCGTCCGAGACCTCACCGATGTTCAGGTTGCTGCGCTGCAGGAGGATGGCGGCGCGGGCGAGCCGGATCAGTTCGACCGCACCCACCGGCCCGGGGCCGAACCGTTGCCGGAACATTCGGGTCAGGTGCCCGGCGGAGACTCGGGCGGCCGAGGCCAGCTCGTCCAGGCGCAGCGCCCGCGTCCCGTCGGTAGTCCACACCGCGCGCACGTGATCGGCGAGCCGGAGTATGTGCTCGGGCAGCGGCGCGTCGTCCAGGTCGGTGACGGGACCGTCGACGAACAGGTCGAGCAGCCAGCCGAGGACCTCGTCGATGCGTGCGGGCGCACGGGGTGCGTCCGTTCCGCCGAGCCACAGCAGGTACCGGCACAACGCGGCCATCGGGTCCGCGGTGGACAGCTGCCGGACCGTCGGCCAGCCGCCGGGCGCGTCCAGCGGCCCGGGATCATCGAGGTAGAACGTCACGTACGCGTGGACACAGCCTCGGTCACGGTCCCAGGCGTAGTGCTCTCGCGCGGTGGGCCGGGACAGCAGCAGTTGGCCCGGCGCGATGGTGTGTGCGTGCCGGCCGGAGTCGTCGTCGTACTCGTGGCTGGCCTGCCCGCGCAGCATCCAGACGAATTCGAAGCAGGGCAGCACGCGCGGACCCAGGGTCGCCCCGGGCGGGTAGTGCGCGACCGCGGGCCCGTTGCGCAGGCGCGCCCGGATCGAGCGCGAGGTCATGAACAGACAGGTTACCGGGGTGCCGTGGACATGGCCGGTCAGGGTGCTTCCACAGATACTGGTGCCAGTTAGATCGCCTACTGACACGAGGAGCAGCGATGGCCGGGAGTAACTCGACCGTGCCCGCGGCGCGGTCGGTCGTCCACCACGACACCGTCTCCGACGCGCTGATCGAGCAGGTTCGGGTGGACGGGTACGGGGTCCTGCGGGGTGCCTTGACGCCTGGCGAGGTGGCCGAAGTCAACGCGGAGGCGGTGCGCCTGTGCCGCGGCGAGCTGGGCGCGATCGACGGTCGGCCAACCAGCGCCCCGGACGAGCCGGACGCCGACGTGCTGCGCCGGTACCTGTGCGTCCACCACCCGCACAAGCTGTCGGCCGTCGTGCGCCGGTCGCTGGCACACCGACGGGTGCTCGACGTGCTGACCCGGGTCATCGGGCCGGACGTCAAGGCGATGCAGTCGATGCTGTTCATCAAGGCGGAGGGCAGGCCCGGCCAGCCCTGGCACCAGGACGAGCTGTTCATTCCGACTCGCGACCGGTCGCTGACCGCGGTGTGGATCGCGCTGGACGACGCGACGGTGGAGAACGGCTGCCTGTGGGTGCTTCCCGGATCGCACCGGCGCGGGGTGCTCTACCCCGACCGGGAGCAGGACGACCCCCGCTTCGACTGCTCGGTGGAGGCGTACGACTTCCCGTACCGCGACGAGGACGCCGTACCGGTGGAGGTTCCGGCCGGATCGGCGGTGGTCTTCAACGGGTACCTGCTGCATCGCTCGCTGCCCAACACCGGCCGGCACGGGTACCGGCGGGCGCTGGCGAACCACTACATGAGCGCGACCTCGCCGCTGCCGTGGAAGATTCCGGCCGGCCGCTCACCGGCCAACTGGGACTACCGCGACGTCGTGCTGGTCGCCGGTGAGGACCCGTACGCGTACAAGGGCATCACCGACCTCACCCGGGCGTACGTGCGGCCCGACAAGGAGGGTGGCTGCGACCGCTGAACCCTACCCGGACAACGAGCTCGCCGGAGGTCGTGGAATTCCGACATCGGCTGGCAACCGTAGCGGCGTGATAATGGGCGGGTGGCTTTCGCAGATGAGGCGGTTCGCAGGCGCTTGCTGCGGCGTGGCTTCGCCCTGGAATATCTGACACTGGGCTGGAACGTCGTCGGCATCGTGGTCCTGGCCATCGCGGCGATCGCTGCCCGATCGGCCGCCCTGGCCGGCTTCGGACTCGACTCGCTGATCGAGATCGGCGCGTCCGTCGTGGTGGTCTGGGAACTCTCGGGTACGGGTGGGGATCGGCAGCGGCGAGCGCTACGGATGATCGGCGTGGCGTTCGCGCTCCTGGCCGCGTATCTTCTCGCGCAGTCCAGCGTCGTACTGCTCGCCGGCTATCACCCTCGACACAGCCCGGCAGGTATCGGTTGGACGGCGGCCACCACCATCGCCATGCTCGGGTTGGCGGCGGGCAAGGCCCGCACCGGAGCGGCGTTGGACAACCCGGTGCTGCGCACGGAGGGCCGAGTCACCCTCATCGACGGCGTGCTCGCCGCCGCGGTGCTCGCCGGTCTGGTGCTCAACGCCACTCAGGGCTGGTGGTGGGCCGATCCTCTCGCCGGCTACGTCCTTGCCGGCTACGCCGGCGTCGAGGTGAGGGCCATCTTCAGGTCGTGAACCCGGCCGTGCGCCGGCGCCGGTGCGGGCACTGGACCGGCGGGCGGTGTGCGGTACTCGGCGGCGGTGAGGCCGGGGCACTACCGTCTCCGCCATGGAGAACATGATCGTCGTGCCGGGCCTGGGTGGTTCCGGGCATGATCACTGGCAGTCCCACTGGCTCCGGGACCGGCGCGGCGCCGTGCGGGTCGAGCAGCGGGACTGGGATCGGCCGGACCTGGACGAGTGGGTCGCCGCATTGCACGACACGATCCAGCGGGCCACCGGACCGGTGGTGCTGGTCGCGCACAGTCTCGGCTGTCACACCGTCGCCCATTGGGCGCATCGGCACGACGCCCGGGTCCGCGCGGCGCTGTTGGTGGCGCCGCCCGATATCGACCATTCGGCGTCCCTCGGTGCGCCGATCGCCGGTTTCGGCCCGCCCGGGGCGAATCCGTTGCCGTTTCCGACTGTCCTGGCGGCCAGCCGCACCGACCCCTGGGCAGAGATCGGCTGGTCCCGGCTGATTGCCCAACAGTGGGGCGCGCGGTTGGTGGACCTCGGCGACGCCGGCCACGTCAACCCCGCCGCCGGCTTCGGCCCGTGGCCCCAGGGTGAGCGGCTACTCCGAGACCTCCTCGCCGAGACCGCCGACTGAGGTCACTCCTGTTCATCACGGCCATCACCGCCGTCCTGGAACGAGCCGGCGTTGCCGCCAGCGACGAAGCGGACCAAGCGTCAGCGATGGCGCGCGCCCTGTGCTGGATGGTCGAGCGGACTTTCTACCACGCCTCACAGGAGTCCCGCGAGGCGCTGCGGAAGGCGTCCGCGACCTGCGAACACATCTGGCTGATCAGCGCCGGCCTGACCGACTGACGCAGCTGGCACCGACGGTCAGGGGCGGGACCACCGCTGGGTCCAGTCCGGCCCGTGCTGGCTACGCCGGTTCGGCGGTGGGCGCCGTCTTCTGGGTCATGGGGATGCCGCGCATGCTCAGCAGGACGGCGAGGACGGCCCCACAGGTGATGCAGGCGTCGGCGAGGTTGAAGGTCGCGAAGTGTCGCACGTCGATGAAGTCGACGACCGCGCCGCGGCCGAGGCCCGGGGCACGCAGCAGACGATCGGTCAGATTGCCGGCCGCGCCCGCCAGGACCAACCCGAGTGCCATCGCCCAGCCGGTGGACCGCAGGGCGGAGGCCGCCCGGACGATGACCACGACGACGCCGATCGCGACCAGGGTGAATACCGCCGTCGCCGCGGGGGCGAACGAGAACGCGGCCCCCGAGTTCCGGGAGGCGTTCAAGCTCACGAGGTCGCCCACGACCTGGATCGGTGGCTGTCCCTCGAGATGTGCCGCGACCAGTGCCTTCGTGATCTGGTCCGCCGCGAACCCGGCCAGGGCCATCAGCCACACGAGCCGGCGGGCTGCTGCGATCGGATGCATGCGGCAATTCTGGCAGACGGCCACGGCCCGTGCGGGCCGTGCCTGTCCTGGCCTTTGAGCGCCGTTCCGCTCGGGCCGGCCTATCCCTTGACCGCGCCGAGCAGGATGCCCTTGGCGAAGTGCCGCTGCAGCAAGGGGTAGAGCAGCAGGATCGGCACGAGGCTGATGACGAGGATCGCCATCTGCAGTGACTGCTGCGGTGGTGCCGGCGCACCGGCCAGCGCCGAGGCGTCCACCCCGATCGCGGCGTTGTTCACCACGTAGGTGCGCAGGACCAGCTGCAACGGCCATTTGACGGTATCGGCGAGGTAGAGCAGCGCGGAGAAGAAGCTGTTCCAGTAGGCCACCGCGTAGAACAGGCCGACCACCGCCAGGATCGCCTTGGACAGCGGGAGCACGACGCGGAACAGGATGCTCAGCTCGCCGGCGCCGTCGATGCGGGCGGCGTCGAGCAGTTCCTGGGGCAGTCCGAGGAAGAACTCCCGCATGACGATGACATTGAATCCGTTGATCAGCACCGGCAGGATCAGCGACCAGTAGCTGTTGAGCAACCCCAGCTGCTTCACGACGAGGTACATCGGGATGATTCCCGGTGAGAACAGCACGCTGAACAGCAGGACCATCAGTATCGGCCGGGAGCCGAGGCTACCCGGTCTGGACAGTCCGTAGGCGAGCAGCGCGGTGCTGGCCAGGGAGAGCACGGTGCCGACCAGGGTGATGGCGACCGAGACCAGGATCGCATGGGTCACCACCCCGCCCGCGAAGACCGCCCGATACGCGGCGAGGCTGGGATGGCGCGGCCACAGGACGAACCCACCGGCCTCGTTGACCTGTCGCGGATCGGCGAGACTGGTCGAGACGACCGCCAGCAGCGGCACGACCACGACCAGGCAGCACAACGTGAGGACCAGTCCCTTGACGGCCCGTAGCGGGGCGAGCGCGACTGCCAGCCCGGCGCCGACCGGTCGGCGGCCTCTGGAAATTCCGATGCTCATCCCTGGTACACGCCCCGCTCTCCGAAGATGTGCGCGATCTTGTTGGCGCCGAGTACCAGGGCCACGCCGATCAGTCCCTTGATGAGACCGACCGCCGCGGAGACACCCCAACCGCCGGCCACCACCGCGTTGTTGTAGATGTAGGTGTCCAGAACCTCGGAGGCGTGGGGGCCCACCGCGTTCTGCTGCAGCAGGATCTGCTCGAAGCCGACCGAGAGCACGTCGCCGAGGCGCAGGATGAGCACCAGCACGATCACCGACTTGATCCCCGGCAGGGTGACGTGCCAGAGCTGGCGCATCCGGGAGGCCCCGTCCATCTGGGCGACCTCGTAGAGCGCCGGGTCTACGCGGGACAGCGCGGCGAGGAACAGGATCGTCCCCCAGCCGGTGTCCTTCCAGATCACCTGACTGGTCACCAACTCCTTGAACAGTCCCGGATTGCCGATCAGGTCGAAGCCGCCGCCGCCATGGGCGTGCAGGAAAGTGTTGACCAGTCCGGTGTTGCCGAGCATGAACTGGAAGATGGCCACCACGATGACCCAGGACAGGAAGTGCGGCAGGTAGAGCACGGACTGCACGACGCGTTTGAGCCGTTCGGAGGCCATCGAGTTGAGCAGCAGCGCCAGCCCGATGGGTACCGGAAATACGAAGAGCACCTGAAGCATCGAGATGACCAGCGTGTTGAGTACCGCGTTGAGGAAGGCCGGGTCGCCGGTGAAGATGGCGCGGAAGTTGGTCAGCCCGACCCAGGGTGACTCGGTGATGCCCAGATACGGCTGATAGTCCTTGAAGGCGATCACATTGCCCAGCAGCGGCAGGTAGTGGAAGACCAGCAGCGCGGCGAGGCCGGGCAGCGCGATCAGCAGCAGCGTCCGGTCCCGACGCCACCGGACCCGCAGCGACGGCCGGCGCGGCGGCGCCAGCACGGCTCGCGTCGTGGTCTCGGCCTTGCCGATCGCGGTATCGACGGCCATTGCACCCTCCTCGGTCCGCCCCGGCGGGCGGGGCGTGCGGGAAAAGCTCAGTAGTATTTCTTCATCGTCCGTACCTCGACCGGCCAGGCGAGCTCCACACCCAGTTCGGTGAGCAGATCCTGGAACTCGTCGAGCCGGGCCGGGTCCGCCCGCACCTGGCGCGGCACGAGCGCGGTGTTGAGGCAGTGCGCGGCCAGCGCGCCGGCCGCCTCGCCGATACCCCACTCCACCGGGTGCAGTCTGTAACACCCGTTGGTGATGTGGGTGCTGCCGATGTTCTTTCCCGCCGGCAGCAGGTTCTCCACCCGCACCGGCAACAGGGCGCCCAGCGGGATCTGGAACGGCCAGGTCTCGACGTCGACGAAGGTGCGGGGTCCGGCCGGGCCGCCGGTGCTGGGGTGCAGGTCGATGCGGTAGCTGCCGATGCCGACCGAGTCGTGGAACTCCTCGGCGCCGGTGAGGCCGCTGCGCGCGGCGACCCCGACATGCTGTTCCCGCACGGTGAACTCGGCGCGGATGCGCCGCGACTCCCGGACGTAGGGCTGCTTGGCCAGCCCGTCGGCGGTACCCATGACGTCTTCCCGCAGCCGCAGGCCCGGATAGCCGGTGCCGCCGTCGAGGGTGGGCGCCTCGGTCTGCATCCAGTACAGGAACGACAGGCTCAGCTGCCTGGCCGCGGCCAGGTTGCGCCGCCGCCGCTGTTCGTCGACCCCGACCAGGGGACCGAGCCAGTAGTCGGCCTGCGGCCAGTTCACCAGCGTCACGTCGCTGGCCGGGGGCTGGGCGAAGTGCTTGCGGTACAGGATCCGCCGGTACCGCCAGAGGTCGAACGAGTGGGCGTTGGCGTACTCGCGGGGGTCCTCGAAGATTGCCCTGGAGTACGGCGTGAGCTGTGCCGGAAACACGTCCCACCAGCTCAGCAGCGGGCCTGGCCAGAAGTCCGCCCGGTAATCGCGCCAGAACCCGTACTGCTGCGGTCGGTCGATGGTGTGGTCCTCGCCCGGCCGGTAGTCCAAGGCGAAGCAGAAGGTGAAGGCCTGCTGGTCCAACGGCTGGGCCGGGCCGGGCAGCGCGTGCGGCTCGCCGGTCTGCTCCCGGCTCTCGGCGCCGGTGACGTGCTCGACGCCGGCCAGTTCCAGCAGGTCCCCGAGTTCGGTCGCGTCAAGCACGTACGACGCCGACACCACCAGTTCGGTGCCGCTGTCCTCGTCGAGCAGCGTCACCGCCGCGATCCGGTCGCCGTCGGTGTCGACCCGGACCGGCCGGCAACGGATCAGCACCTCCAGCGAGCGGTCTGCCCGGTACGGGGCGAGCAGCTCGTCGATCGCGGCGAGCGACGCCCGGGGCTCCGCGCAGATCCGGCTCACCCGGCCCTTGCCCGGATTGAGCTCGGGCGCTGTGCGGGCCGCCTCGGTCAGCGGGTAGTTGCGCCGGTAGTAGTCCCGGATGCCGGTGCGCAGTCGCCGGTATCCCCGGGTGCAGCCGAACTCTTCGATCCACGGGTGCTCGTCCGGCGGCACGGCCTGGGCGGTGAGCTGCCCGCCGAGCCAGTCGGTCTGCTCGGTGAGGATGACCTGCCGACCCAGTCGCACCGCGGCCAGCGCGGCCGCGATGCCGCCCAGGCCGCCACCGACCACGAGAACATCGCAGCGTCGCTCAGGCATGTGGGCCTCTCCCTCGTGCGTAAAGGTGCGCCCCGGCGACTGGCGATCCGGGCGACTGGCGATCGGGGCGACTGGCGATCGGGGTGGTCGGCGAGCTGAATGGTCGGCGGGCTCAGTGGCGGGGCGGTGCCGCCACCGTCGTGCCCAGCCGCAGGCCGCAGTCGAGAACGGTGCGGCGCGGGCGAGTATCGGCAGGATCGTCGAGCAGCCCGGCGAGCAACCGGACGGCCTCCATGCCCATCTGCCGGCGGGGCGTGATCACGGTGGTGATCGGCTGGTCTCCGGCGTCGTCACCGGGGTAGTCGCCCAGGGCCACGACGGACAGGTCCTCCGGGATCCGCAGCCCCCGCGCCCGCGCCGTCCGGCACGCGGTTACGGCGGCCGCGTGGTCGTCGGTCACCACGCAGCTGACCTGCTGGTCGATGAGGATCCGTACGAGGTTCGCGACGGCGTCCCCGGACGGCGCCACCAGTGTGTCGACCGAGTCGATGGCGGCGTCGTGCCGGCGGCACCCGGCGACGAATCCCGCCTCGCGGTCGATGAGCGCCTCGTGGCGCCAGGCGCTCTGGATCCTCCCGATCCGCCGGTGTCCGTGCTCGACGATGAAGTCGACCATGCGCTGGGCGGCGGAGGCGTAGTCGGCCGCGGCGTAGGAGGCGTCGCCGCCGGCGATCTCTCGCCGCCCGACGAAGACACACGGGTAGCGGTCGCGCAGCAGTTCGGCCAGCTCCTCGCGGTCCTCGTCCTGGCCGAGTAGGACCGCTCCATCCGCCAGTTGCAGAGTGTTGACGCCGTCCTTGTAGATGCTGCGGCGGCGACCCTCGCCGCGCGATCCGGTGAACAGCAGGATGTGGCAGCCCCGCTCCTCCGCCTCCTCCTCGATGCCGGCGAGGAAGTCGTGGTAGAAGCTCTTCGCCTCGGTCGGGAAGACGGCCTCGTAGGTGAAGACGCCCACGATGTTGTTACGCCCGCCGGCGAGGGTGCGGGCCGCGACGTTGGGCACGTACCCCAGTTGCCGGATGGCCTCCCAGACGCGGTCCGCGGTCTGGTCGCTGACCCGCACACCGCCGCCGCGCCCGTTGACCACGGCGGAGACCACCGCCGGGGAGACCCGAGCGAGGCGCCCGACGTCCGCCTGGGTCGGGCGCTTGCGGGGCTGGGCGTCCATCCGAGCCGTCACCTTCCCTGTCCGGGCCGATCGATGATTAAGCGCGTTATCACAGTCGACGTTAGCCGCGCCCGGTCGACCGAGTCAAGCGGGAGCCGCCCCCGTTTCCGTTGCTAGGCTGGGTACTTCGTGTTCACCGGGCGTAGGCCGCTGTTGACAGCGGGATGACCCGCTCGTATGGTGTGGCCTCAGCAACTGAGGCGCATTATCACGGCAACCTCGGGCTCTCGGCGCTGATCGTTCCGGCCGGGGGCGGCGGCGCGGTCAGCTTCGGCCAGGCGCCGGCAAGAGGGTCACAGATTCCCGCCCGACTTCGAACCGTCCTCAAACCGCCGTCGCGCGAGGCGCCCAGCCGGCGCCCGCAACGGTGGTGGGGGACGCCACCGTTCCGATGGGAGGACAACCGTGTCCACCGCACAGGCCGTCAGCCGGCGCGCGTTACTGCGCGGCGCGGGTGCCATCGCGTTAACCGCCGCCTCCGCCTCGCTCGCCGCCTGCGGCAGCAGCCCGAGCGCGGCCGGGGTCACGCAGGCCAACAGCAAGCTGAAGCTGCCCACCTACGTCCCGTACGACCAGGTGACCCCGGATCTGCCGGCGGGCCAGGACCTGCTGCCCGGCTTCTTCCGCTACCCGGCCAACCCGGTCACCGCCTACCAGTCGCCACCGGCCACCGGTGCCGGCGCCGTCAACATCCTGGTCGACACCTTCACGCCGGTGCCGCCCGCCCTGGGCGGCAACAAGTTCTGGCAGGCGCTCAACGCCAAGGTCGGCGCCGACCTGAAGTTCAACATGGTGCCGGACAGCGACTACAGCAGCAAGGTATCCACCACGCTGGCCGGCGGCGACCTGCCCGACATCGTGATGCTGCCGTCCTGGACGCCGCAGCTGCCACAGGTACTCAAGTCGCTGTTCGCCGACCTGACCGAGTTCCTCTCGGCCGACGCCGTGAAGGCCTATCCGTTCCTCGCCAACATCCCCACCTTCAGCTGGCAGCCGATGGTCGCGAACGGTGGGATCTACGGACTGCCCACCCCACGAGCCAGCATCGGCTCCATCATGTTCACCCGCGACGACCTCATCGCGCAGCGCTCGCTCAATCCGGCGCCGCAGAACTACCAGGAATTCCTGGACCTGTGCCGGGGGCTGACCGACGCCAAGGCCGGCCGTTGGGCGCTGGGCAACGCGGGCGCGGCCGGGGGCGGCGCCATGCAGTTCGCGCTGGAGATCGCCGGAGCGCCGAACGCCTGGCAGGAGCAGGGCGGCAAGCTCACCAACGCGGTCACCACGGAGGCGTACAAGCAGGCGCTGGACATCGTGTCGTCGATGTGGAAGGCGGGCCTGTTCCACCCGGACACCTTCAGCGCCACCTTCCAGCAACAGCGCGACTGGTTCGGCACCGGAAAGGTGGGGATGACCCTCGACGGGTACGCGGCCTGGGACATCTTCGTCAGCACGTACCCGGGCGTCAACGTCGGCGGCCTGGTCGCACCGGCGTACTCCGGCGGGGGATCACAGCACTTCACCGGATCCGGCAGCTACGCGGTCACCGCCATCAAGAAGGCCAGCGCCAGCCGGATCAAACAACTGCTCCAGGTCTGCAACTGGATGGCCGCCCCGGTCGGCACCACCGAGCATCTGTTCCGGAAGTTCGGCACGGCCGGCACCGACTACACCATGGTCGACGGTGCGCCGGTGGCCACCAGCACGGGCAGCGTGGAGACCAAAATTCCCATGCAGTACATCGTGGACGCGTCACCGACGCTCGGCCCGGGCCGACAGGACATCGTCCAGAAACAGTACGACTTCCACAAGAAGGTCGCGCCCCTGCTCGTCTCGGACCCGACGGTCGGGCTCTACTCGCCGACCAACGCCACCAAGGGTGCGGCGATCAACAAGATCCTCACGGACTCGCTGAGCGAGATTCTCCGCGGGAACAAACCCGTCTCCGGCTGGGACGAGACGGTGAGCAACTGGCGCAGCGCCGGCGGTGACCAGGTCACCAAGGAACTGGAACAGGCGTACGCGCAACTGCACTGAGGCACACCCGATCCGAGGAGGGCAGAGCACATGCACACGCGTACCGATCAACAGACCACGCCGTCATGGCGGCGCGGCCGCCGGTTCGCCGCCGTCTCCGGGGCGCTCACGGTGACTCTGGTCGCGGCGGGACTGGCCGCCGTCACCACCGGCGGCCCGGCCGCCGCGGGCACGACCGGGGCCCGGCCCGCCGCCATCGTCACGAACGGCACCGAGGTGGTCCGCACCGGCGGCAACATCATCGTCAACCCGCACGCCTGGCAGCAGGTCTGGGGAGACGGCTTCGACACCGGCGTCGACCCGCAGAAGTGGGGCGTGATCGAGGGCCTGGTCAACGACAGCCTCGGCAACGACCAGGTATTCACCTCATTCGACGTCAGTGGCAGCAACGGCAACTTGGTCATCACCAGCGAGAAGCGCCAGTACGGCTCGAAGGCGTACACCTCCGGGATGGTCTGGACCAAGGGCCGCTTCTCCTTCACCTACGGCAAAATCGAAGTCAGGGCGAAGATTCCGGCGATGGGCCCGGGCGTGTGGCCCGCGCTGTGGCTGCAGGGCAACACCAACTCGGCCTGGCCGGGGCCGGGCGGCAACGAAATCGACTTCGCCGAGCTGTGGAACACCCCGTCCGTGGTCAACCAGGGCCTGCATTACGCGGACACGGCCAACGGCACCGACCTCGGTCAGAACCAGGGCTGCACCGGAGCCACCGGATACAACAGTCCGGTCAACCTGTCCGCCGACTACCACCTCTACAGCCTGGTCTGGGAGCCCGGCCCCACCCTGACCTACTACGTCGACAACAAGGCCACCTGCCAGATCAGCCTGACCGGTAACTACTTCAACACCCCGATGTACATCGTGATGGACACCGCTCTGGGCGCGTCGTGGTTCGGGCACCCGGACGACACGACGCCGTTCCCCCAGCAGTTCGACGTCGACTACGTGCACGTGTTCCAGGACCAGAATCTCCAGTGACCATCGACGGGCCGGCGCGCCACGAGCGCGCCGGCCCGCCACGTTCAGGCCCGCCACGTTCAGGCCCGCCACGTTCAGGCCCGCCACGTTCAGGCCCGCCACGTTCAGGCCCGCTACGTTCAGGCCCGCCACGTTCAGGCCGCCACGTTCAGGCCGCCACGTTCAGGCCGCCACGGTCAACGCGTCCCGATGTCGTGACTGGTGCCGTCGGCGATCGCCTTGAGCTTGTCCGGGTTGGCGACGTTGTGGATGGCGATGATGCGGCCGTCGGAGCCGAAATCGAACGTGACAGTGGCGACCACCCGACCCAATCCGCTGAACAGCACACCAGGCCCACCGTTGATCTCAACGAGTTGGGCGTTCATGTCGGCGGGCGCGACTCCCTGGTAGGTGACGGTGCCGATGCCCGCGAACCAGGAGGCAACCGTCTGTGCGCCGACGATCGGGCGGATGGCCTGGCGAACCTTCCCGCCCCCGTCGGTCCACAGCGTGACCCCCGGCGAGAGAAGCTCCATCAGGGCGTTGACGTCACCGCCGGTCGCGGCGGCCAGGAACCGCTCGGTGGCGTCCCGCTGCCGTGACCGGTCCGCGGTGAAGCGGGGACGCCGGGCCTGTACATGTTCACGGGCGCGGTGTGCGGCCTGCCGCACGGCGGTCTCCGAACGCTCCACCGCCTCCGCGATCTCGGCATGGCTGAAGTCGAAGACCTCCCGCAGCACGAACACCGCGCGTTCCAGCGGACTCAGCGTCTCCAGAACCACCAGCATCGCCATGGACACCGACTCCGCCTCCGTCACGGTCTCGGCGGTGTCGCCGCTGGTGAGGATGGGCTCCGGAAGCCACGGTCCGACATAGACCTCACGCTTGTGCCGGCTGGAGCGCAGCCGTTCCAGCGCGAGATTCGACACGATCCGCGCCAGGTACGCCTTGGCATCGGCCACCTGCGAGCGGTCGGCCGCCGACCATTTGAGCCAAGCGTCCTGCACCGCGTCCTCGGCATCGGCCGCGCTGCCGAGGATGCGGTAGGCCACCGAGAACAGCAGGTTGCGGTGTTGGTCGAAAACCTGCTGACCCGCGTCCGCATATGAGTGGGTCACCGCGACGCCCGGATCCGGGTGAAGCGGCCACCCCGCGGCCAGAAGGCCCCCGAGGCTGGCATCTTCTTCATGCGGCCGAAGGTAGGCCAGGGTGAGGCAGTCACCGTCTCCTTATACCTCACCGCGATGCGGCCGGTCAGGTGCAGCCGTCGGGGGCTGTCATCGGGATGGGTGAACTGCACGACCCCGTCGTGCCTGCCCAGGCTGACCGGCGTGTGGTAGTAGCCGAAGCGGAACGGCTTGGGCTGCCTACCCCGCAACGCGCGAACGATGGACACCGCGGCGTGCACTCCGGTCGGCATGCCCCCCTGGCAGGTACCGTGCATGACGCGGTAGCCCTGCGCGATCGCGGCCGCGTCGCCCACGGCGTACACCTGCGGATGCGACACCGACCGCAACCCGGTGTCGGTCACGATGCGGCCCCGCTCGTCCACGGTCAGCCCGGCGGCGGCCGCCAACGGGGACACCCGGGTGCCGCTGGTCCACAACACCACCTCGGTGGCGATGGTCTCCCCGCCCACCAATTCGACCGCATCCGGCAGCACCTTCGTGACCTCAACTCCGCTACGCACCTGGACGCCCAGGCGCTCAAGCGCGGACCGCAGGTACGCCCCGGCCTTCGAGGTCATCGTCGCACCCGGCTCGTGGCGGCCAAGCAGCACGACGTTCAGCTTCGGGTACTGCTCGGCGATCTCCGCCGCCGACTCGATGCCGGTCAGCCCGCTGCCACCGACGACCACCGTCCCGCTGCCGAGTCGCGCCAGCCGGCCGGCCAGCAGCTCCGCGTCCTGGAAACTGTTCAGGCTGTACGCGTAGTCCTCCACGCCCGGCACTGTCTCGGTGTCGGCCACGCTACCCAACCCGTAGATCAGAGTGTCGTAGTGCAGTACCCGGTCGTCGTCGACGCGCACGGTCCTCGCGTCCGCGTTCACCGCCGTCACCCAGCCGCGCACGAACCGCGTACCCGTGCCGTCCAGCAGCTCCGGGATGCTCAGCTCGGCAACCCGCTGCCCGGTCGCGGTCATGTGCAGCCGGAGTCGTTCGGTGAACCGGTCCTGCGCGTTGATCAGCGTCACCTGCGCGTCCCCGCGCCGCTTGACCCGACCGGCGAGCTGGATGGCCGCGGCCATCCCCGCATAACCCGCGCCCAGGATCAGAACGCGGTGGGGGGTTGCCTCGTGGGCTTCGCTCGGTGCACTCATCGTTTCCTCCTCCGATTGCCTGTGACGCTCAGGAGATGGAACCGGCCCGTCCGGCCGTGACATGCGGTCGGTGTGACGCGCGACACAGCGCGAAACGCCCCGGTGACAAGCGGCGGACCAGGACCGGAGGGTGCTCGCGGGCGCTCGTCCGCTGGGCGCCCCACACTCGCACGGTGCGTTGGGGCGGGTTCAATGGATTCCCATTCGGCCGGCCTGATAAGTGGTGGGGGACCGTCGAGTTCTGTACGACGCGCGCGATGACCGGTCGCACGTTCTTGAGCAACGGCGGCAGGCGATAGCCGAAGGATTGGCGCACATGTTGATTTCCGCAAATGACTAGGGAATTGACCGGCGCCGGTGGCGTGAACCTTCGAACGGGAATGCGATCGTGACCGAACTGGAAATCAGTCGACAGTCTCGAATGCTATTTCGCCGTGTACCGTTGAGCGGGATGCGGGATCAGTGGATTCGACGGCACCTGACGACGGTCGCTCTGATCGTCGGCGCTCTCGCTGTCCTGGTCATGCTCAGTCAGAGTCGGTTGGCGGCAACCGGGATACCGGTCGTCGAGCGCGCCGGTGTCACCGCGGTCCATTCCGCCGCCGTGCACTCCGCACCGTGGTCCGCGCTGCGGGCGCCGCGGTCGAGGACCCGGTCCCCGCGTGGCGCACCCGGCTCCGGCGCGGTGATTCCCGCCAGCGCACTTGCGCTGGCGCTGCTCCTGCTGCTGGGTTCGGGCTGCTGCCGGCTGGGCGGTGCCGCCGCGTCGCGAAAGCCCGGCGGGCGCGGACCACCGCCGTTCACCGGCTGACGCACGCGGGCCCTTGGCCAGCGCCGGCCGACGCCAGGGCCAGCCGATCCAGTCGCCCTTTTTCACCGGCCGCAGCGCCGGTGCGCCAACACCTTCTCGCGACACCGGTCCGACCGCCGGCCGCATCGCCGGTCGGTAGACCGATCGCGAACGCATTCAACAGCGACCACGGTTTCGTCGCGATGACCCGTGCCCGTGCACCGACGGGAGACCCGACACCATGTCCAGCACCCGCATCAGCACCCGTACCCGCGCTGTGCGCCTTCCGCACCGCAACGTCCCTTGTGGACCGGTTCCGCGCCGGCCACAGCCGCGCCGGCCGATGACCCCGCGGCCGGTGAACCCGTCCGTGCCGGTGATCGAGCCGGAACAGGGTCGGCGATGAGCGCGCCGTCCGCGGCGCACGCACCCCGCGCGTCGGCGTCCGAGGCGCCGCTGATCGCGATGCACGGGGTGAACAAGTGGTTCGGATCCCTGCACGTACTGCGGGACGTCGACCTGGACGTGTCGCGCGGCGAGGTTGTTGTCGTCGTCGGCCCGTCCGGATCGGGCAAGTCCACGCTGTGCCGCGTCATCAACCGGTTGGAGCCGATCGACTCCGGCGACATCCACGTCGACGGCCGCCCGCTGCCGGTCGAGGGTCGTGCGCTGGCCCGGCTACGCGCCGAGGTGGGCATGGTCTTCCAGCAGTTCAACCTGTTCGCGCACATGTCGGTCCTGGACAACGTCACCCTGGGCCCGGTCAAGGTGCGCGGCGTACCGAGAGAACAGGCGCGCCGCCGGGCCCGCGAACTGCTCGGCCGGGTCGGCATCGCCGACCAGGCGGACAAGATGCCGGCACGGCTGTCGGGCGGGCAGCAGCAGCGGGCGGCCATCGCCCGCGCCCTCGCGATGGACCCGAAGGTGCTCCTCTTCGACGAGCCGACCTCGGCGCTGGATCCCGAAATGATCAACGAAGTGCTCGACGTGATGACCGCGCTCGCCGGCGAGGGCATGACCATGGTCGTGGTCACCCACGAGATGGGCTTCGCCCGGCGGGCGGCCGACCGGGTGGTATTCATGGCCGACGGCCAACTGCTGGAGCAGGCCCCGCCCGCCGAGTTCTTCGACCACCCGCGGACCGACCGGGCCCGCGACTTCCTATCCAAGGTCCTCGCCCATTGACGCTGCCGGCGGGCGGTCGGTCGCGACCGTCCCGACCGGCGGGAGGAGACGACATGCGTACCATCCGAGTCACCGTGGCCGTGGCCGTCAGCGTGGTCGCGCTCGCCATCACCGGCTGCGGGAGCACCAGCGATCTGGACAGCGGTTCGGGGGGCGGCGGCCCCAGGCCCGAACCCACCATCGGGTACCAGTTGAAGGCGGCCGGCAGCCTGTCCGGGTCGGTGCAGGCCATCAAGGACAAAGGCAAACTCGTCGTGGGTACCAAGTTCGACCAGCCCGGCTTCGGCCTGCAGAACCCGACATCGCAGCAGGTCGAGGGGTTCGACGCCGAGATCGCCCGGCTGATCTCCATCAAGATTTTCGGCTCACCGGACAAGGTGGAGTTCAAGGAGGCCAAGACTGCCGTACGGGAGCAGGTCATCGAGAACGGTGAGGTCGACCTCGTCGTCGCCACGTACACCATCAACGCGGCGCGCAAGGAAAAGATCGACTTCGCCGGGCCGTACTTCCAGGCCGGGCAGGACGTGCTGGTACGCAAGGACAACACGAGCATCGCGAGCGTGACCGACCTGGCCGGCAAGCGGGTGTGCACGCAACAGAACTCGACCTCGCTGAAGAACCTGCAGGACAAGGTCCCCGGCCTGAAACCGCAGACGCTCGACAGCTACGCGCTGTGCGCCGAAGGGGTCAAGGACGGCACCTACGACGCCCTGTCCACGGACAACGTGATCCTGCTCGGGTTGGTGAGCAAGAGTCCCGACGAACTCAAGGTGATCAACAAGCCGTTCACCACGGAGCCGTACGGTATCGGGTTGAAGAAGGACGACACCGAACTGCGGACCTTCGTCAACGACGCGCTCGACGAGATCTTCACCAATGGCGACTGGGACAAGGCGTGGGCGAAGACCGCCGGCCAGTTCCTGCCCGAGGCACCCACCAAGCCGTCGGTCGACCGGTACTGAGCGGGCCCGGCCATCCATGAACGGCGTCGACTTCCTGGTGGACAGTCTGCCGGTGTTCTGGCAGGGATTCCGCGCGACCCTGCTGCTGGCGTTCGCCTCGTACGCCGGCGCCCTGATCCTCGGCGCGATTCTGGCCGTGTTGCGGATCAGTCCGGCGGCCCCCGCGCGGGCCGCCGGACTGGCCTATGTCGAATGGTTCCGCAACGTCCCGCTGCTGGTGCTGATGTTCGTGGCGATCCTGTGCCTGCCGAAGCTCGGGGTACGCGTGAGCCCGTTCTCCTCCGCCCTGCTCGTTCTGGTCATGTACACGGCGGCGCAGGTGTGCGAGGCGTTGCGGGCCGGCATCAACTCGATCGCCCGGGGACAGGCCGAGGCCGGGCGCGCGCTCGGGCTGACCTTCGGGCAGAACCTGCGTCACGTCGTCCTGCCGCAGGCCGCTCGCACGGTCGTTCCGCCGCTGGGGAGCATCTTCATCGCACTGGTGAAGAACACGGCGGTGGCCAGCCTGATCGGGGTGGTGGAGATAACCTTCCAATTCGGTGAGCTCGCCCGCGACGCGCCCAGCCAGATCATGCCGCTGCTGATCGCCATCGCGGTGTGCTACCTGATCATCACCATCCCGGCCGGCTACGCGGTCGCCCGGTTCGAGCGGCGCGCGGCGGTGGCGCGATGACCGGCGACACGATGCCGAGCGACGCGGTGCCGAGCGACGCGATGACCGAGGTGGAGCCGCCGCGCATCGCGCCGCCCCGTGCGATCGGGGCCCGCCGGGCGCGTTCGGGGGAGACGGCGGTGCTCTACGACGCCATCGGGCCCCGGGGACGCCGCCGGGTTCGGGTGGCCACCGCCGGCTGCCTGGTGCTACTGGCCGGCCTGGTCGTGTTCGTCGCGTACCGGCTGGACCGCTACGGCCACCTGCAACGGGCGCGCTGGTCCTACGTGCTGTCCCCGGAGATCCTCAGGTACCTCGGCCAGGGCATGCTGAACAACGTCAAGGCGTCGGTGATCGCCGGAGGGCTGACCCTGGTGATCGGACTGGCACTGGCGCTCGGCCGGCTGTCCCGTACGGCGGCGCTGCGGCTGCCCGCCGTGGCGTGGATCGAGTTTTTCCGGGGCTTCCCGCTGGTGCTGCTCATCCTGTTCCCGTACCTGCTGTTCCCGGTGTACCTGCACCCGATCGAACCCATGTGGTACGTCGTCATCGGGCTGACGCTCTACAACAGCGCGGTGATGGCGGAGATCTACCGGACCGGCATCCTGTCCCTGGATCGCGGCCAGCGCGAGGCCGCGTACGCCGTCGGACTGCGCCGCGGCCAGGCGATGCGGCTGGTCATCCTCCCGCAGGCGATCCGCCGGATGGTGCCGCTGCTGCTGACGCAACTGGTCATCCTGTTCAAGGACTCCACGTTGGGCGTGGCGGTGACCTACCCGGAGGCGCTGCGGCGGGGCGAGACGATGGGCTCATTCGAGCCGAGGGTGGTGTTCCAGGCGATCATCGTCACGGCCGTGATGTTCTTCCTGGCCGGCTTCATCCTGTCGCGGCTGGTGCGGCTGCTGGAACGGGTCTCGGCGAAGGGCTGATCGAGCCGTGCGACGCGCTGAGTCCTGAGCCGTGCGACGAGCCGAGTCCTGAGCCGTGCGACGAGCCGAGTCCGGGTTCGCGGTGGCCATCGCGGGGAGGTGAAGATGCGCGCAGTGCCGCGGTTGCCTTTGGCGACCTTCAGCGAGCCGTCGTAGCCCCAATGTGCGGCGTGGACCTTGCGCCCGGCACGGCGGAACATGGTGTCGTCGACGGCCACCAGCAGTGGTGCCCCGATCGGCAGCAGATGCCCGACGATCAACCGCAGCAAGGTCAACCCGACCGTGTCGGGGTCCCAGCGGGCGGCGGCGAAGAACCGGTGCGCCCGGCTGTGATGCCACACCCCGGCCGCGCCGGCGCCGGCAGCATGCCGCACACCGTGCGGTGCGCCGGCCGGGCGACCATCCCGGCCAGCAGGGTCACGAGCGTGGCGAAGGTCGGGGCCGTAAAGCGTGGCCGGAACAGCTCCAGCACGCGCATCAACGACCCCGGTAGGGTACGCATCCGAGGCATCCGCGGTGGACTCCCTCTCAGGGATCCATGGGCAACCGCCGATGCTCCGTGAACCCGCGGTCGTGACCCACCTCGACACGCCGACTGTCCGCGAACCGCCGGCTTTCGGCTACTTCTACGGTCTCGGCTTGGTTGTTCCGCTCGTGGATCGGCTGAGCCCCAAGTACGTGCTCGCTGTTGTCTTCGGTGTGCTCGCTGCCGCTCTCACGGTTGGGGTGCTCCAGGAGAGGCGTGGGACGCGAAGGAGCGGTAGGAGAGAGAGGGCACCCAGGGCGGCGAAGGTGAGGATGGCCCAGCGCGGGCCCACGGTGTCGGCGGCGAGGCCGGCCGCCCAGGCCGCGGGCGCCAGGACGCCGAGGGATACGAAGCGATGTGTGGCAGTGGTCTGGACGCGCATGTCTGGGTGGCTGAGCAGCTGGCGCGTGGTGAGTGCGGCGACCCCCCAGCAGCCACCGCCGATTCCGGTGACGGCGGTGGCCGCAGCGACCAACTGGACGGCGGTGCCCGGGGTGGCCGCGGCGACCAGGAACGGGCCGGCGGCCGACAGGGCCGCCGCGAGCACCAGCGTCGGGCCCCGGCCCACGCGCCGTTCCGCGGTGCGGCTGAGCGCGACGCCCAGAGGCACCCCGACGCCCCCGGCAGCGACGCTCAGGCCGAGCGTGCCGGGGGTCAGGTGGAGGGTGCGGATGGCGAAGACCGTGAGGAGGGCTTCGTAGCCGGCGAAGCCGGCGTTGAATAGGGCGCTGGCCCACATCAGCGCACGCAGCGGGGGGCTGGCGAGCACATACCGCCAGCCGGCGATGACCTGGCGGACCGCGCCGCCAGCGTCCGCGTGGCCGATGGCGCCGCCGTCGCGGACGGCGGCGAGGGTGGCGATGCTGACCAGATAGCTCGCGGCATCGGCGTACAGCGCGCGAACCGCGCCGACGGCGCCGACGAGCAGGCCGGCGGCGGCGGGGCCGAGAAGCGCGGCCGCCGACTCGGACAGCGTCAGCCGCCGGTTGGCTGCCGGTATGAGCTCGGCGGGCACCAGCGCGGGCACCACGGACTGGTACGCGAGTTGGAACGGCACCGTGGCGACACCGACCACGACCGCCACCACCAGCAGTCGTGGATAGCCGCCAGCGCCGAACAACGGAACAGACAGGATCGCGACGCCGCGCACCATGTCGGCGGCGAGCATTGCCCGTCGCAGGCCGAAGCGGGCGACCCAGACACCGGCCGGCAGCGCCAGTATGAGGAAGGGCAGCTGGCCGGCCGCGGCGAGCGCGGCGACCTGCCCCGGCGTGGCGTGCAGGACGAGTACCGCGACGAGAGGCAGTGCCAGCCGGGTCAGCTGGTCGCCGATCAGGCTCGCGCTCTGCCCCGCCCACAGCAACGTGAAGGGCCGGCCGAGCCTCACGACGCGAGCGGTGGAACCGGCACGACCGGCGTTGTGGCGCGGCGCAGCGTGGCGAGCAGATCGTCAGCGTCGGAGTCGAGCGCGTCGCCGGGGACGAACCGCCCGTCGGCGAGGTGGTCGCGGAAGCGGACCAGCCGCGTCCCGACCGGGATCATCCCGAGGTGTACCAGGACGGGCAGCAGCGACTGCGCGGCCCGTCCGCCCGAGGAGACGCCGCCATAGGCGACGACGCCGACCGGCTTGCCGCGCCACTCGTGGTACAGGAAGTCGAGCGCGTTCTTCAGCGACGCCGGGAACGAGCTGTTGTACTCCGGGGTCACGAACACCAGCGCGGCGCAGCCGGCAATCCGCTCGCTCCACCGCCGCGTGTGCGCTCGCGCGTAGTTCCCGGTTGAGGCGTGTTCGGGCTCGTCGAGCAACGGCAGGCCCTGCTCGGCGAGGTCGATGAGGTCACCGCCGGCACCGGCCCGGCCCGCCATCCAGGCCCCGATCTGGTCGCCCACCCGACCCGGTCGGGTACTGCTGATCACGATCCCCACGGTCATGCCGGCCTCCTTTGCTTGACGCGTCACACAAACTGCTTGACGTATCATGCAATCAGACTGTGTGACGTGTCAACATCTCACCGGATATGGTGGTACGCATGGCGGAGCAGGTGCGCTGGCTCGACGAGTCCGAGCAGGCGGCATGGACGGGATACCGGCAGATGAAGCGGCTGCTGGACGCGCGGCTGGCCGGCGAGCTGACGGCCGACTCCGGCCTGTCCGAGCCGGACTACGACGTGCTGAGCCTCCTCAACGACGCAGACGCACCGCGCTGGTGCCTGAAGGACCTGGGCACCCGGCTCCTCTGGTCACCCAGCCGGCTGTCGCACCACGTCGCCCGCATGGCGTCCCGCGGTCTGGTCGACCGGCTGCCCTGTGAAACCGACGCGCGCGGCACCGACGTCAGGCTCACTACCGCCGGCCGCCGGGCCATCGAGACCGCCGCACCCGGTCACGTCGACGCGGTACGGCGCCATGTCATCGACCAACTCACCGCCACCGACCTCGCCGACCTGGCCAGGATCACCCGCAAAATTACCGCCCACCTCCGCTCGCTGGACACCTGACCACGCTCGCGCTCCACAGCCGCCGATCGCAGACGCTCGATAGGATCAGATTCCCACTCGATCACACAGTCAGCGAACGTATTTGGGCAAACCCCGCCCGTCAGGCTGTGCGTCAAGACAATCTTGCATCCGGTCAGCGATCGGCAACCGCATACAGCCGCGCAAACACCTGTTCGACCAGATTGCGAAACTCAAGAATGAGCTCGTCAGCCTCGATGTCCATGACGCCCGCCCCGACCGCCCCGGTCGGGAGTACGTGTTCGTCACGCATCGAGTCGATCGGGCGACGTGAACCGCCCACTTCGCAGCGGCTCAGAAGATAGTGTTCGACCCGAGACAACCTGATGAGGGGCTCGTCGTGAAGCAAGATCAGCGCGCCCCCTTCGTGGCGGCTCTGGAACGGGCGCGGCAAGCCGCCTACCCGCCGGGGGAGTACGTCGGTCAGGAGAGCTTCGTGCTCGCCAGCGAGATTCGTGAACTCGCCGGCCGAGCCAGGATCGGCTCCGGGGTCTCGGTGCTCGACGCGTGTTGTGGGGTAGCCGGTCCCGGCCGCCTGATCACCGCCGAGTTCGGCTGCCAGTACCTCGGCGTCGACTACTCCGCGAGCGGCTTGGAGATCGCTCGGGAACTCGCCGGCAATCTCCCCTGCCGGTTCGACCAGGCACGTATCCCGCCGCTGCCCGACGACCCTGTCGAGGTCGTGCTTCTGCTGGAGACCATGCTGGCGTTCGCCGACAAGCGCACCCTGCTGGGCGAGGTGGCGCGCGCGCTGCAACCGGGCGGGCGGTTCGCCTTCACCGTCGAAGAGGGCGGTCCGCTCACCCCGGCGGAGCGCGACCGGATGCCCGATGCCGACACCGCCTGGCCGATCGAACTGGCCGAGTTGACTGACCTACTGGCCGACGTCGGCCTGACAATTACGTGGCAGTCGGAGTGCACTAAATCCCATGCGGAGACCGCGGCGGCGCTCCTGTACGCGTACCGGGCGGACGCGGTGCGGATCGCCAACCACGTTGGCGCGCGGGGATTTCATGAGCTGGTGGCCGCGCACGAACTGTGGGCCGACTGGCTCAGCAGTGGTCGAATGCGGAAATTCGCGATCGTCGCCGAGAAGCTCTAGATGATCGATTCCAAGGGATGCAGGACAGCGAACGGTCATGAGGGCGTCCACGATCGACGTTGCTGAGCATCGATGACCATGGAGGCCACGCGCACGTCGATCTGGTCACCCTCGCGACCGCACTGTACGTCAGGGGTCGTGTTCGCCTGACCAACGCCAAGACCGACGAACGTGAGGTTCTTATCGGCCCGGCCATCATGCAGCCGAACATGTTTCATCTACCCTGATGGGCTGACTCTGGTGGTGGACAAGGGCTACCGCGATCGTGACACCGAAACCTGACTCAACGACAACGGCATGACCGTGGTGCGACCCGCGTACCGCGGCGTTGCCGTCCGGATCCTGCAACCCGTTCTCGCCCTGACCGCCGCGATGGCGCAACTGGCGCACCGGACAGCCGATCATTAAACAGCGCAGCCAGCCCGGGGACGCGGTCGAGGCCGACGAGACAGGCGGCCGAGGCCTTCCCGACCCTGACATTCCGACCCGAGCTTTTTGTAACCCGGCCCTTCCCGAGCGCTACCGGCCTACCGTGAAATGGCATGAAGCAGTCGACAACGGGCAGGTCCGCCATCCGATTCAAGCTTCGAGGTGAACTTCGCGGTCCCTGATTCGTGCTCTAGATCAGGTAGTCGCGACGGTTCATCGTCTATCGGGGGGCGAAGTGCGCACGGTTCGGCTCGGGGCGTTGCTCGGCACGCTGGTCACGCCCGTACTCCTCGGAGTCCTGTCGCTGACGACCGGGCTCAGCGTCGCGGGCTGGATCGTGGGGCTGGCCGCCAGCTGGACGACGACCGCACTGGTGGTCGCCGGTCGGGCGCGCCGCGAGTCTCCGGGTATCTTGCCGCCGGACTGGGTGACGCTGACCCGGGCGTCGCTGATCGCTGGGGTCGCCGGACTCGTTGTGGACTCATTCACCCGTACGACCCAGGTCACCGCGATCGTCGTGCTCGCCTCCATCGCGCTCCTGCTCGACGCCGTCGATGGTCAGGTGGCGCGGCGTACCGGAACCGCGACGCCGTTTGGCGCCCGCCTCGACGGAGAGTTCGACGCGTTCCTCATCCTGGTGCTGAGCGTCGAGGTCGCCCGCGTCTACGGCGGCTGGGTGCTTGCGATCGGCGCGTTTCGGTACGCGTTCCTGCTCGCCGGATGGGTGTTGCCATGGCTGGCCGCGCCGCTGCCCTCCCGCTACTGGCGTCGGCTCGTCGCCACCGTACAGGGCGTCGCGCTCACCATCGCGGCATCCGGGATGTTGCCTCAGACGGTCGGCATGGTGGTGGTCGGCATTGCGCTCGTCATGCTGGCCGCATCGTTCGGTCAGTGCGTCGTCTGGCTCTACCGCGCCGGCGCTGGCCCAGTCACCCGCCGGGTGCTGCGCCGCCTGACCGCAGTGGGCGCGGGCGCGGTCGTGTGGGGCGTGCTCGTCGCGCCCGACCGGCTCGAGTTGCTGACGCCGGCGGCGTTCCTCCGCATCCCCGTCGAAGGCCTGGTGCTGGTCGCCATCGCGCTGCTGCTCCCGGCCCGACCGCGGCGCATTGTGGCGGTCATCGCCGGGGTCCTGTTCGGCCTGCTCGCTGCGTGCAAAGTCTTCGACCTTGTCACATATCAGGAGTTCGCCCGACCGTTCAATCCGGTACTCGACTGGGAAAACGTCGGCCCGGCGATCGGCTTCGCACGCGACTCCATCGGAACATTGGCGACCGGCGTGGCGCTCGTCCTCGTCCTGCTCGCCCTCGCGCTCGTCGTCGCACTCATCACCGTGGCCGCGGTACGACTCACCAGCGCAACCGCCCGCCATCGACGGAATTCGGCGGGCGGTGTCGCCGTCCTGGGTCTGGTCGCCGTGGTCGCCGCGACCCTGTCGATTCAGGTCAGCCCCGGCCAGCCGCTCGCCTCGACCAGCACGGCGCGCGTCGTCGAGTCGCAGGTGCACGATGCCCAGACGAGCGCGCGTGACCACCAGCAGTTCGACAACATGATCCATGAGCCCGACCAGTACGCCAGAATTCCCACCTCGAACCTGCTCACCGGTCTGCGAGGCAAGGACGTGATCATCGCGTTCGTGGAGAGCTACGGCCAGGTCGCGGTGCAAGGCACGTCGTTCTCGCCGGGCGTTGACGCCGTGCTGCGCACCGGCACGACCGCGCTGACGAAGGCTGGCTACCAGACGCGCAGTGCGTTCCTCACGTCCCCCACGTTCGGCGGAATCAGCTGGCTCGCGCACTCGACGCTGCAGTCCGGTCTCTGGGTGAACAACCAGCAGCGGTACAACCAGCTGATGGCCAGCAACCGGTACACGCTGAGCGACGCGTTCAAGCAAGCAGGCTGGCGCACGGTCAGCGACGCCCCGTCCGACAAACAGACGTGGGGACCAGGCACCTCGTTCTACCACTACGACAAGATGTACGACCGGCGCAACGTCGGTTACCACGGACCGATGTTCAGCTACGCGTCGATGCCCGACCAGTTCACGCTCGCGGCGTTCCAGCGGCTCGAACTCCAGCCCGGCCACAGCCCGGTGATGGCCGAGATCGATTTCGTCTCCTCACACACCCCGTGGACGCCGCAGCCACGAATGGTGTCGTGGGACCAGTTGGGGGACGGCTCGATATTCGATCCGATGCCCGCGCAAGGCCTGGCGCCCAGCGTGGCCTGGCGTAACGTGAGCACGGTACAAGCGCTGTACGGGCAATCCATCCAGTATTCGATGACGGCGCTCACCCAATGGATCACCCGGCTGCACGACCCGAACCTCGTAGTGATCGCGCTCGGTGACCACCAGCCCGAGAGCACGGTCAGCGGTCCCAGTGCCAATCATGAGGTACCGATCTCGATCATCACACCCGACCCGAAGGTGATCGCGGCCGTGGCCTCGTGGAACTGGCAGAGCGGGCTGCTGCCCGGCCCGGACGCTCCGGTGGGATCGATGGACGCATTCCGCAACCGGTTCCTCAGCGCGTTCAGCTCGACGCCCCAGTCACCGGTGACGCTCACTTCGCCCCGGTGAACCCTCACCAGAATCCCTACACTTCCGTAGCCATCGTCGCGGTCAGCCGATCGATCCTGATCTGCGTCTGGCACCTCCACAACAGCACCGAAGCCGTGTTAGTGGACCTCGGTCCGGGCCACCGGCGCTGCCGCACGTCCACGCGCAAGGTCATTTCAAGGATTCGACGCGCTGGATCGACTTGTCCGCCAAGGCCTCGCGTCGGTGCCGGGCCTCAGGCGAGAGGATGCTTTGTCAGCCGATGGTCACCGATGGCCGCTGCCCCCTCGCGGTCGTAACCGAATTTTCCAGGGCCGCGGACCCGGCAGCCAGGAAGGCGGTCCCGAAGAACAACTCGGTCCAGGAGAGATCGGCCAGTTCCTTCTGCATGGCTGCGCGAATCGTGTCGCACGGGCGGCGCATGATCCACTCATCTATGGAGGCGAAAGGCCGCACAATCGCGGTTCCGAGCTGCGTCAGCCACCCAGGCGTGTTGTCGGGAACCTTGAGATCCAGCACGACCCAGCGTCCGCCTCCGGAAAGGGCTGCAGCGCCGTGGGCGATGACCTCTGCGCACTCGGGCACCTGTGACAGGGCGTACGTGGACAGGATCGCGTCGACCTCCGTTGGGAAGTCGAAGTTCGCCGCGTCGGCTTGCACGAGGCTGATATTGCTCCAGCCGTTCGTCTCGATCCGATCCTGGGCCTGGGCGAGCATCGCGTCGGTCAGATCGACGCCGACGATCCGGCCGTGGGGACCGATTACCTCCTCGATCAGCCGGAAGTTCAGGCCTGTGCCGCATGCGATGTCGATCACGCTGTCACCCGCGCGAAGGCCGAGCGCCTGTACGGCCCGGAGGCGTTGTGCCCGCTGGGGGTAGCAGGGCGCGGGGTAGAGCCGGGAGGTGATGTCGTAGTGCTTCGCCTTCTTGCGGTATACCTTGATCAGACGTTCCCGCGTACTGTCAGTCTGCCTCACGGCGTGCTCCTCGATCTCGGTAGCGTCGCGTAGAAACGGGGCGCCACCCCATCTGGGACTCCGCGCCATTGCGTGTACCGGACTCGACCGCAGCTTTGATCGCCGCCATCTCGAGATCGCTCACCCGCTGAATTCTGCCTTGGAGAGTACGGCCGGGGATTGTGCGCATGATGCCCGCGAGGTCGACTTCGATCCACATCTTGGCGTCGGTCTGCCTATCATCCACTGGCTCGAGTTCCATTGCCCAGCGCGCCGCGGAAGTACCCATCGGCCCGGCGAATGCCACGTAGCGGGGCTCCTCGACAGCGGTCACCTGCTGGCTCCGGCCGCGAGTCAACCCGAGTATCCCCTTAGCCCGCTGCTCCACCCGCGAGCCGGGCTGAAGCGGAGCTCCTCCGCGGACCCAGCATTCGAGAACCGTTGGCGCCCACTCCGGCCAGCGTCCGACGTCACAGACATACGCCCACACCTCACGGAAGCCGCTAGCGATGGTTATGCGGCTCTCGGTTCTGATTGTCATCGATTGCTCCTCCTGCTTCTCAGGTGGGTGTGAATCATGGTCCCGCCCTTGGCGAACAGTCGACCGATGCCACGCGCGGTCAGGTTAGCCACCATCGCAGCGAGCTCATCCACAACCCGGCAGGGCAGACAGAAGATCAGCCCGCCGTGGTTGGCAATCCGCTCGACCGCCTCGCGTGGCTGGGGACCTCAGTCGCACCGCTGGCTGCCGAACACTCACCGGTGACACGGGACGAGCCGCGCGGCCTCGCACCAGGTCAAGGGCGCCGTTCGCCGGGTGCTGCGGCCGGTCACCCGGTGCCCGCCGGTCAGCCAGGAACGCCCTCCCAGGTCTGAGGGCCAGACCGGGTCGGCCCGACTCGCCCGGGTGGCCGGGGCCGCGACCGCGGCGAACGGCGTCCCCCAGCAGTAGGCCAGCGCCCGGGGCAACCGCGGCCAGCATGAGGACCGCATAGAGCATGGCGATCGTGACCCCGGTGGCCGCGCCGAGCCCGGCTGCGGCGAAGGCCCAGGCGGCGGCACCCTCCCGTAGCCCCCATCCGCCAATACTCAAGGGGATCACCACTGCGGTCTGGACCACCATCAGCAGCGCGACGAGTTCGCCCAGGGGCGCGGTGCAGCCGGCGACTCGGGCCGCGATGACGAACGTAGCCGTGTGCCCGGCCACGTTCAGCACCGATGCCAGCATGAGCTGGGGCCAGACGCGCGGGGCCAGCAGCTGGCAACGCAGGTCATCAGAAGTGGCCCTGGCCGCGCGTGCCAGCCGCGACCAGCCACGGCGAGCCGCGCCGCGCACCACCAGCGCGGCACACACGGCTATGCCCGCGACACCCACGAGAAAGTACGGCAGCGCGGGCCGAACCGGCGAGGGCAGCGTCAGCAATACGACGGCGGTCACCACGGCCTGGATGACCTGACCCCACAGCCGCTCCCACGCCACCGCGCGCACCCCCAGCGCCACGTCTCCAGCGCGCCGGCCATGAGCGACCGCCCGGTGCACGTCCCCGATAACACCGCCGATGAGTACGGAGTTGAGGAACAGAGAACGGTAGTAGGCGCAGATCGCGCCCGGCCAGCCAATTCCGATGCCGAGTGCCCGGGCGACGACCCGCCACCGCCAGGCAGAAAACACCGTAGTCAGGGCTGTGAGCGTGACGGCGGCCACGACCGCCGGCCAGGTGACCGCCCGCAGGCCCTCCTCGAACGGGGCCGAACCCAGCAGCCGCACGAGAAACCACAGCACGGTGACGCCGCCGGCCAGGCGCAGCAACAACGGGCCGAACCGGCGCACGGCTCGCCCGAAGCCGACCACATCTGATCGCACGAAACAATCGTTACACGGACCTGCCGGACATATGGCTCAAATATCCGGGAGCGGCGCAAAGCGGTCCGGCGGCCGGTCGTGCCTCGGCTCCTGGGGACGCCCGCCACAGCCGCGCTGCCCGCCATCGTGTCCGCCACGGATGGTCTCGGCGTCGCCCGCTGGTCCGCCGGGCTGGCGGCGTTGTCCGGGAAGGTAGAAGTGCCCTGGCGGGTGGCCGGAGGGAGTCTCACCCTCCGGCTCCCACAGCTCCCGTGGTCGCCATCGACAAGCACACCGTCGCCACCGTGCGGGAGCACCGCCGCCCACCAGCGTGCGGAGGCCCGCGCGGCGGGACACGGGTGGCACGACTACGGCTACGGGTTCACCCGCCTCGACGGGCGGCCCCGGTGAGGTTCGTGAGCGGAGACCGCGTGCCGTCGCGAGGGGCCGGTGACAATCCACTCCGGCAGACTCGTCCGTACGAGTTGATCTTAGCAACAGCCCGCGGCCACTCGCCGTTCATTCCCGCTGGCGAGTCTCAGTCTCGCCCCGAAGCTCGCTGTGGAAGAAGCCGAGGAATTCGTGAAGACCAGGGCATTGCCGGCCGCCGTGACCGCTGTCGCGCTCGCCTTCGTCGCCGCCATCACCGTCGTCGCCACGCGGGCATCCGCCGCCCCGGTGCCCGTCCCCGACCTGCTCAACGTGAACTTCGCGAACGGATCGGCCGCCGACACCGCGCGCAACCTCACGCTGACGACCGTCGGCTCGCCGGCTCCGACCATTGCTGGGGACGACGCCGCGGGCCGTCAGGTGGCCACCTTCGACGGCAGCCAGAACGGGTACACCTACGACCTGGGTGCCGAGTGGCCGAGCATCACCGACACCATCTCGCTCGAGTGCTACTTCCGTTTCAACGGCACGCTGAGCGGCTCCACGGGCACGGGCTCGAGCGGCCAGTCCGTCTGCTCTGACAAGCAGGGCGGCGGTTTCTCGGTCACCGTCGTGGGCAGCTCCGTGGAGTTCCAGGTCGCTGCCGCGTCGACGTCGTACACCCTGGCAACCGCGCCGATCGCCGGCGGCACCTGGTACGACGCGGTGGGCACCTACGACGGTAGCAACGTCGACCTCTACCTCAACGGCACGCTCGTCGCGCAGACTCCGGCAACCGGGGCGATCCACGCTCCCAGCGCGAGCGCGACCCACCTCACTCTCGGTGCCGATTCCGCGGCCGGCACGCTCGGCAGCATCGAGTCCTTCGGCGCCGCCAGCGTCGCGCAGGTCGGCCTCTACAGCACCGTGTTGACCGCCGACCAGATCAGCGCGCTGTACGCCGCGAACGACGTGCCGACGCCGACCGCCTCACCGACGCCGAGTCCGACCGGCACCGGCGGCACCAGTACCCCACCGACGCTCACGCCCGACGTGCTTGACGTCGACTTCGCCTCCGGCGCGCCGGTCGACCACGCGAACAACATCGCCGCCAAGACGATGGGCGCGCCGACGATCGCGACCGACCCGACCCTCGCCACCGGGGTCGCGACCTTCGACGGCAGCAGCGACGCGTACGGCTTCGACCTCAGCCCGTACTGGCCGTCGCTCCAGAACGCCGTCACGGTCGAGTGCTACTTCAGGTACAACGGCACCCTGACACCCGGCTCCGGATCCTCCGGCCCGTCGGTCTGCTCGGACAAGAACAGCGGCGGCTACGGCTTCGTCCTGGTCGGGAACGAGTTCAGCTTCCAGGGCTACTTCAACGGCGCCTACACGCTGGCTCACACGACCCTGCCCGCCGCCGACACGTGGTACGACGCCGTGGGCGTGTACGACGGTACGAACCTCACGCTTTACCTCAACGGCGTGCGGGTCGGGCAGACCGCCGCATCCGGCCCGATCAAGCTGCCCGGCGCCGCCGGCCGGGACTTCAACCTCGGCGCGGACGTGTCGTCCACCGACGGCGCGGAGAACTACATCCCCTCCTCGGTCGCGGCGGCACGGATCTGGTCGGGTCCGTTGAGCGCGGCCCAGGTCGCCGCCCTGTACGCGCAGAACGTCAGCACCGAGCCGGTCGGATCCGGCGACGTGCTGGACGTGAGCTTCGCCAGCGGCACGCCGCTCGACTACGCCCACGGCACGCCGGCCAAGCGGATCGGCTCGCCGGCGATCGCCCCCGACCCGAAGCTCGGCAGCGACGTGGCGAGCTTCAACGGCACGAGCGACGCCTACGCCTTCGACCTGTCGGGCCGGTGGCCGGCACTGGCGAACTCGGTCGCGATGCAGTGCGTCTTCAAGTACAACGGCGAATTCACCACCAAGACGTCCACCGGCTACCTGAGTGGGCCATCGGTCTGCTCGGACAAGAACAACGGCGGCTACGGCTTCGTGATCGTCGGCAACAAAATCAGTTTCGAGGCCGACACCGCCGGCGGCTACACCGGGCCGATCGTGACCCTGCCGTCCGCCAACACCTGGTACGACGCCGTGGGCGTGTACGACGGCGCGAACATCACGCTCTACCTCAACGGCCTGCAGGTCGGCCAGGTCGCCGCATCCGGCCCGATCACCCTGCCCGGCTCCGCCGGCCAGAGCTTCACCCTCGGAGCCGACACCTCGGCCACCGGCGGCGCGGAGAACTACATCCCCGCCTCCGTCGAGCAGGCGCAGATCTGGGGCCGCCCGCTCTCGGCCGGCCAGGTCGCGCAGCTGGACAAGACAGCGTTCAGCTCGATCCCCGCCGCCGACAGTCAGCTCCAGATCTCCGCCGTGTACGGCGGCGGCGGGGAGCCGGGTTCCTATTTCGCGAACGACTTCGTCGAGCTGCTCAACGCCAGCCAGACCACCTCGGTCTCGCTCGGCGGGCTCTCGCTGCAGTACTTCGCGGCCGACGGTACGCCGGTGCCCGGGGCCACCGCGGCACTCGACGACACCACCCTGGCACCGGGCCAGTACTTCCTGCTGGCCGGCCACGACACCGGGCAAGGCGACGAGTCCGACCTGAGCGTCGCACCGGACCAGACCGCCCCGGACCTCGACCTCGCCCAGGACGGCATCGTCGCGCTGGTCGACGGATCGGGGCAGGAGGTCGATTTGCCGGCCTCCGACGTCATCGATTCGGTCAGCACGGGCCAGGCAACGTACTCGCTGGGTGTGCCGGCCCCGGCGCTGACGGCGACCGAGGGCGACTACCGCAACGACAGCGGATGCACGAACACGCACAACAATGGCCGCGATTTCGCCGCGCAGCAGGCCCAGACCACACCGCTGTTCAACACCGCGAGCCCGCCGAACGTCTGCGCGGCGACGATCCCGGCAACGTTCAGCCAGACCACCCTGTCGCCGTCGACCGGGCACGGTGCCGCGGTAGCCACCAACGGCAGGGGCACCCTCTACGTCGCCGAGACGGCCAACAGCACAGTCGGGTCGATGACGACCGGTGGCGGCAGCGCCAAGACGGTCGCGGGCGCCGCGGGCACCGGCGGCTCCGGTGACGGGGGGCCGGCGACCTCGGCGTTCCTGATGTACCCCGCCGGCGTCGCGGTGGACGACGCGGGCAACGTGTTCGTCGCCGACACGGGGAACGATGTGGTGCGCGAGATCCGCGCCGCCGACGGCACCATCGTTCGCTACGCCGGCACCGGCAGCGGCGGCTACTCGGGTGACGGCGGGCCAGCGACCGCCGCGGAACTGTACGACCCGCAGGGACTGGCGCTCGACGCGGACGGCGACCTGTTCATCGCCGACTCCGGCAACAACGTCATCCGCGAGGTGACCCCGTCCGGCACGATCTCGACTCGTGCCGGCAAGGCCACCTTCGGCTACAGCGGTGACGGCGGCAAGGCGACCTCGGCGCAGCTCGCCTCGCCGTACGGGGTCGCGGTGGACTCGGCCGGCAACCTCTACATCGCCGACTCGGCCAACAACGTGGTCCGGCGCGTGGACGCCGCGGTCGGCACGATCTCGACAGTAGCGGGCGACCACGCGGCGTATGTCGCCAACAACTACGTTCCGTCGGACAGCGGCGACGGCGGTCCGGCGATCCATGCCCAGCTCAACGACCCGCAGGGTATCGCGGTGGATGCCGCGGGCAACCTCTACATCGCCGATACCGCCAACAAGGCCGTCCGGCTGGTGAAACCCGACGACACGATCTCGACAATGGTGAAGAACCCGCCGATCCAGCCGGAGGGCATCACCGTCGACAACACGACCGGCGACGTCTTCGTCGCCGACGCGAACTCCAGCCACGTCAACGAGATCGCCGGCATGCCCGTCCCGAGCACGCCGGGGCCGGGCCCGGCCGGTGGCACGCTGGCCTTCACCGCCCAGCCGCCGTCGTCGGTGGTCCAGGGGCAGCAGTTCACCGTCACGCTCGCGGCCGAGGTACCGGGCGGGCACGTCGACCCGGCGGCCACGGGCAGCGTCACGCTCGCCCCGGCGGGCGTGCCGGCCGGAGCGCTGGCCTGCGACGGCGGGCTGACCCACCCGCTCTCGGCGGGCCAGGCGACGTACACGTGCGCGATGTCGCAGGCCGCGGACGGCGTGACCCTGGTGGCCTCCTTGAGCGGCTACGCGAGCGCCACGTCGGCGGCCTTCGGGGTGACCCGGACGGTCCCGTCGGCCCCGGGCGACGTGAGCGCGAAGGCGGGCGACCACACCGTGACCGTCTCGTGGGAGGCCGAGGACAACGTCACCGGGTTCGAGGTCTTCGCCGGCACGACCTCGCACGGCGAAGACCTGTCGAAGCCGGCGTGCACCGCCGGGCCGACCGCGACCAGTTGCCAGGTCTCGGGGCTGCGCGACGGCAGTGCGTACTGGTTCGAGGTGGTCGCCGTCAACGGCACCGTCACCTCGGATCCGTCCATGGAGGTCAAGGCCACGCCGACCGCCCCGAGCGCGGGGATCGTCGTGCACGCGAGCCAGTCCGCGACGAAGGTCGGGTACGGCACCAAGGTGACCCTGACGGCGACGGTGGCCGACGCCAGGACCCGGCGACCGGTGCGCGGCGCCGAGGTCGCCGTGCAGGACGAGGTCCGGGGGCGTTGGGTGACGCTCAAGACGCTCCACACCAACGGCTCCGGAACCGTGTCGTACGGCTTCACCGCGACCGCCGCGGGCCGCTACCGTTTCACCACGGCCGGCGAGGCCAGCAACACGCTGGTGGTGAGCGTCGCGGTCAAGCCGGGCAAGCCCGTCATCACCGGCAACGTCGCCGCCGGCGTCGCCGTTCGCGTGAACACCGGCAACTGGGAGCCCTCGGGCCTGTGCTTCAGCTACCAGTGGCTGGCCGACGGTAAGCCGATCCGAGGGGCGACCGGGGCGACCTTCACCCCGACCAAGGCGCTGAAGGGCCAGGAGTTGAGCGTACGCGTGACGGGCGCGACGAACGGCTACATCGCGGCGAGTGCCACCAGCGCGCAGAAGAAGATCAAGTGAGCGAGGACGCCAACACCGTGAGCGACAAACGCAGCACCCCCTCCCTCAAGCCTCTGACTCGACGCAACCTCCTGCTCGGCGGCGGGGCCGCGCTGGTCGCCGGGGCCGGCCTCGCGTCCTACCTGCCGTCGGCGATGCGCCCGGCGAGCGCCATCACCACGACAGCGAAGGACGACGGCCTGCCCGAGTTCGACCCGTCGCAGATCAAGCACCTGGTCTTCCTGATGAACGAGAACCGCAGCTTCGATCATTACTTCGGCACCCTGCCCGGAGTGCGCGGCTTCAGCGACCCGGACGCGATGACGCTGCCCAACGGCCTGTCGGTCTTCCACCAGCCCGACCCCGCCAACCCGCTGGGCTACCTGTTGCCGTTCCACGCACCCAGCCAGACGCTGAGCTCACTGACGCACGACTTCGGCCCCCAGCACGAGTGCTGGAACGGCGGCCGGATGGACAGCTTCGTGCGCACGCACGGCAGCGTCGAGGGGCAGTCGAACGGGCCGTACACGATGGCGTACCTCACCGAGGACGACCTCCCGTTCCACTACGCGCTGGCCAACGCCTTCACGATTTGCGACAACTACCACTGCTCGATCATGGGTCCGACCTACCCGAACCGGCTGATGTGGATGACCGGGTCGGTACAGGCATCCGGTGGCCCGATCACCAGCAATTCGGTGCTCGCCGGCGCTTCCCTGTCGTGGACCACCCCCGCCGAGGTGCTGCAGAACGAGGGCATCTCGTGGAAGGTCTACCAGCCGCTCAAGAGCGCCACGACCGCCCAGCCCACAACCCCCACGCAGATGCAGGCCAACCTCGACAACAACAACCACAATTTCTTCCTCGCGTTCCCCAAGATCTGGAACGCCGACCAGACCGTGCCGTTCGGTCTCTATCAGAACGCGGCCCTCGGCAGTACTCTCTTCGGTTCGCCGAACGGCAATGGCGCCGCCGGTCAGGACCCGAGCCTGATCAACCCCTACAGCGGCAGGCCGTTCGACTACACCACCTCGTTCGAGGAGGACTGCCACAACGGCACCCTCCCGACGGTCAGCTGGATCCTGCAGCCGAACGCCGTCACCGAGCATCCGGCCCAGCGGCCGATCGACGGTGCCGCCTACCTGGCGTCCAAGCTCGCCGCCATCGCCGCCAACCCCGACCTGTGGAAGTCCACCGTCTTCGTCATCAACTACGACGAGAACGACGGGCTCTTCGACCACGTGCCCCCGGTGGTTCCGCCCGCTGGCACGGCCGACGAGTTCTACGAGCCGGGCATGCCGCTGGGTTCCGGGTTCCGGGTACCCTGCGTCATCGTCTCGCCCTGGACGGTCGGCGGGTACGTCGCGTCGGACAAGTTCGACCACACCTCGTGCCTGCAACTGATCGAAAAGGTCGTCTTCGATGGTCAGAAGATGTTCGCCGGGATCAGTGACTGGCGCCGCGAGACCTTCGGCGACCTCATGAGTGTCTTCCAGTCCGGCCCTGGCGTCGCGACCTCGCCGATGGACCCGAGCAACCCGGCGAGCACCTATCTCACCTACGCCACCCTGTCGGCCCTGCAGAAGTCCATTCCGAGCAACACACCGCCGTTGCCCCGCGCCGACCAGACGGTACCGACCCAGCCCCCGGGCACCAGGCCGTCTCCCGCCTGACTCCTCGACGTGAGGTCGATCGGCCTCAGGAGGACCGCCGCCGCCGGTTGTGGAACTGGTGGTCGCGGCGGATCAGCGCGACGATGTCCTCGCAGGCCTGGGCGGTCAACGGTGTCGCGCGCCGCCACATCTCCTGAAGGAGCAGCCCCGGCTGGGTCGCGACGAAGTCGATGGCGAGGTCGTCGCAGCGGCCCAGCTGAGCGTCCTCATGCATCAGCATCACCGCGCTGCGCACGGGCAGGACATGGTGATTGCGGTGCAGCCATGCCGCCAGGTCCTCGGCCACATCGGACGCCTGCCGCGCCCAGCTCCTGCCGCTGCGGTCGGTGGCCCACCCGCTCTCCACCGGGTTGCCCCAACGGTCGAGTTTCTCGTACCGCCACTCGTCGCCGTTGACATGCAGCCGAACCCGCCGCAACTTCACCTCGATGACCCATACGCCCTGCGGCCCGACCAGGACGTGGTCGGCTTCGCCCCGCCGGTTGCGATAGCCCCGCAACATGACCCACGCGTCGGGCAGGCCGGACAGACCCCACGCCAGGGCGTCCTCGCCCCGCACTCCCGCCGCCCGCTGCTCGACCCGGTGACTCAGCTGCTGCACGCCGGACTGTGCGAAGGATGCCTGCTGCCTGGCCTGCTCGCTGCGCGCCAGCGCGTCGCGCTCCTCGGGAGTGCGTACCGACAGGAGTCGCTTCCACAGGGGCTTCGCACGGCGGGTGGCCTTCAACGCGCTGGCCGCCTCGGCGTAGGCGCCGTGCCACTCGACAAACGCGGCCTGAGCACCGTGCAGCTGCTGCTCGGCCTGCTGGAGCTGCTGGCCGCCGTGGTCGGACAGGTACTCGACCCGCACCAGGTCCTCTTCTCGCCGCTACATTTCGACCGTTACCTCACTCGATCATTGACGGGGCGATGAGGGGTGTCAATGGTCGGAGAGCTTTGTCGATGAGGCGTCGGCATGACCCGCGGCGCGACCGAGATCTCCGGCTGAGGACGGCTCCCCTGGTCAGGATGCATGAAAGCCCCGATGCGTCCACCCGAGACACGTTGTTTTCACGGCGCCGCCCGCGTACAGACGAATGACGCGGGCGGCGCCGCCGCACGTCCTTCGTCGGCTCGCCGTTGAGCGTCATCGCGGGTTGCTGTCAGGGGACCTGGGTGACGGCGGCCAGCCGGCGCACCGCCTCGGCCCGGTCGCGGACGCCGAGCTTGGCGAAGCAGCGGTGGAGATGGTTCCTTACCGTCTTCTCGGTGAGGGCCAGCGCGGTGGCGATGGCCGAGTTCGACATGCCCTGGCAGAGCAGCTCCAGCACGTCGCGCTCGCGCCCGGTGAGCCGTTGGTCCCACGCTTGGTTATCCCTCGCCGGTGCTGCCGGCCGGTGCGGCGTGGTCGGCCGGCCCGCCGCGCGCATGGCGGTCGCCGCGGCCGAGGCGGCGATCGGCGACAGCCAGGCCATCCCGTCCGCCACCGCCTGCACGGCGCCGAGCAGGTCGGCCGGCTCGAAGTGGTCGTAGACCAGGTAGGCCGAGGCCGGAGCGAGCAGCATTGTCCCGATGGTCTGGTGGTCGGTTTCGCCGGTGAGCAGCACCACCCGGGATTTCAGGGCCATCCGATCCCAGCCGGGCAGCCGATCGTCGACCACCACGACCGCCGGCCGCAACCGCACCGCCTCCGTCGCCGCGTCGGCGCCGTTGTCGGTGAGCGCGACCACCCGGACCCGGTCGCCATCGCTGAGCAAACACCGGATCGCGGCCCGGCCCTCGGGCTCGGGGTGCACAATCATCACGTCGATCGGGGCGCCGGCCCGCACCGCGGACTCCGGCGAAGCGGCGACCGCCGGACCTTGGTTGCGGCGCGGTCCGGGTGACGGTTCAACCGGCACAGAGGCCATGGTTCATCTACGCCGTTCGGTCTCGAATCGCTGGCGCGCTGCGCTGAGCACCGGCCGTGGCGGGCGTTTGCCCGCTGTTTACACGACGGAAATCGCTGCCCGGAAGTTCAACGCGACTTCGAGTGCGCCTCCTGGCAATGGATCAGCGACCCGACCACCGCAGCGCGGCCTCGGTCCGGTTGGCCACGCCGAGCTTGGTGAAGATGTGATTGAGGTGGTTCTTCACCGTCTTTTCGCTCACCAGCAGGCGCCGGCCGATGGCCGCGTTGGAGTGCCCGGCGCACAGCAGCTCCAGCACGTCCCGCTCGCGACGGGTGAGCTCCAACCCTTCCCGGTAGCGGCGAAGCTGCTCGGCCCGGTCGGTCTCGACCCGCTGTTCGGCCGCGTGATCGCGCAGCGCCGAGATGGTGACCGCGGCGACCGCCGGGGACAGCCAGCCCTGCCCAGAGGCCACCGCGTGCACCGCGCGCATCAGCTCCGGTGGGTCGAACTCACCGTGCACCAGGTAGCCTCTGGCGCCGCCCTGAAGCATCCCGGCGATCAGGTGCGGGTCCGGGTCGCTCGTCAGGACCAGGACGGCCGTGTGGTCGGCCAACCGGCTGATGACGCTCAGCCCGTCGGCGATCGGCATCCGATGATCGAGCAGCGTCACGGTCGGACGCAGCCGTTGCGCGCTGGTCAGCGCGGTACGGCCGTCTGGAGCCTCGCCGACCACCCGGATGTCCTCGGCGGCGTCCAGGAACGCGCGGATGGCCGTACGCACGATGGGATTGTCGTCGACGATGAGTACGTCGATCATCGGCTCGCCGTTACTCGACGTACGGCCAGGATGGCCTCCGGGGCCGTGACGACGATCGTGGTGCCGGAGCCCTGCCGGGACCGCATCGCAAGGTGCCCGCCGGCGGTCCGGGCCCGCTCGGACATGCCGACCACGCCGAAGCTGCCCCGCACAGACAGCAACGACAGGTCGTCGGGCACCGCGAAACCGGCGCCGTCGTCCCGGATGGTCAGCTCGACCAGCTCCCCGACGCGGGCCAGCGTGACCGCGACGCGCGTGGCCCGGGCGTGCGCAACGACGTTGCGCAGCGCCTCGTGCAGGATCTGGGTGAGTTCGTAGCGGGCGGCCAGCGTCGGCTCGATCAGGGCCAGGTCCAGCGCGACCGGGGTGCCGCTGGTCGTGCTCCAGGCCGCGCAGATTCCCCGTACGGTATCGGCGAACGGCTGGTCGGGTACGTCCCGGCGAAGAGCGCCGAGAAGCTCCCGGGCCTCGCGCTGGGCGGTTTCGGCGCCGGCGGAGACCGTGGCCGCCAGCTGCTCGGCGAGGTCGGGCTGCCGGCGTAGCGACGACGGCAGCGCCACCGCGGCGAACGAGACGCCGCGCAGGGTCTTGGCCACCGAGTCATGCAGCTCTCGAGCCAGCCGGGCCCGTTCCGAGGCGGCCGCCGAGCGCTGGGCCATGGTCGTGGTCTCGATGGCGAGCCGGATGTACCGGGTCAGGATCGCGGTCAGCGCGGCCGCGCCGAGCCCGCCGACGATGTCGATGATCGGGATAGCGACCAGGAACGGGGCCAGAACCGAGCGGGCGTCCGGCACTGTGGCCCGCAGCAGCTGGAACACTACGGCCAGACCGAGCCCGGCCTGGGCCAGCCAGATCATCAGGCCGCCGCTGCCGAGCAGCGTGCCGGCGAACATCGCCGAGCCGGCCGCGTAGCAGAAGTAGGCCGGCCCGCCCTGGCTGATGGCCAGGACGGCCAGCGTCACCGCCACCTCGAGCGTGACCGCGCCCAGCCGCCGCCGCAGGATCGCCGGGTGTCGGCTGATCAGGAACAGCTGACCCATCGTGACCGCGGCGACCAGCAGCAGGGCGAGCAGCGGCCGGGTCGGGTCGTCGACCAGCCGGATGCCGGCCACAATCGCGGCGATCATGATGATCAGGCGCCCGACCAGCACCGCGCGGACCACCGCGACGGTGGCGATGTGCCGTTCCATCTAAGAGATGGTCACGGCGTCGACGTCGGGTGGACTGCCGGCGCCCGCGGACAGTCCGATGTCGACCGATCCCGCCGGGAGGTGGGCGTTGACGGTCACCGACCTCGGGGTGGTCCAGTTGGTGCCTGTCACGGCGAGGGTGGCGACCGGTGGTTTGCCGTCGATCGACACGTCCAGGCTCCGGTCGCCGTTCGCCTCGTACACGACGGTGATCTGGTACTGGCCGGCCGACGGGATGGTGACATGCACGTCGACCTGTCCGAGCCAGCGGACCCGGGCGCCGGCCTTGCAGGTGGCGCACTCGACCTCCTCGGCGCCCCCGGTGAGGGAGGCCGCCTCGGCCTGCACAGTGGTCGGCTTGAACGAGGGTGCGGTGTCGACGCCGGACGTCCGGCCCGGCTTGGCCTTCTCGGGCTGCACCGGCGTGTCGGGCGCCGAGTCATCGCCGGCCGCGACCGATGAGCCGCCGGTCGGGGCCGATGACCCGCCGGTCGGGGCCGCGGGGCCGCCGGTCGCGGGCGCTCTGGTGGGCGCGGTGGCCGAGGCGGCCGGTGGCGGGACGCTCGGGGACTCGTCGACCGCGGCCGGGGACGGGTCGGATGACCTGCGCGCGGCGGCGGCGTGCTGCGGTGCCGGCGGCCCGTCCGAGGAGGTGATCAGCGGGGGTAGCACGAAGGCGGCCGCCGCGATGGCCGCGACCAGGCCTGCGATGCCGAGCCAGTGCCGGAGACCCAGTTGGCGAACTGGAACGGGTGGGCCGCCCAGCAGTCGCCGGACCGGGTCGTCCTCGGGCGGCTCCGGGTGACTGGAGGCAACCGTGGGGTGGCTGCCGCCAACCTCCGGAGCAGAGTCGCTCTGCACCGGACGCGCTCCTTGGGGGCCTTGTCGAAGGCTCGGACCCGCATACCGTACTCATGGTCAACACCTACCGCAACGCTCGAAGGAGCGTTTCCGGGCGCCAGTGACGACGCCGGGGCCCGTGGCCTGCGGGTAAGGGGCCGGAACTCGGCCAACCGTGACTATGTCGACATCCGGCAGCCGGGCCGGAGCCGTTGTGGAAAGGCGAGGTTGGGAACTCCCTACGAGATGCCCGGCTGGTTGGGGGCCGGGCGCGGCCATGGGCCAGACAGTAGGGGTTGACGCGGCCCGATTTCCTGAGTCGAAAGGCCCAGCCGGCCCGGATCGAGGTCCCGGAAACCGGGACGGGTCGGGTGGCATCGCGCTGAACGCGGCGGAGCGCGGGTTCGTCGTGCAGGGAGCAGACCGGACCCGCAAGGGGACCTACCGCAGTGATCGTGCCGGTGCGCTGACCGGCGGAAGGACACTCGATGACCAACAGAGGCCGGGTCCGTGCGGCCGTGATCGTGGCAGGCGTCGCCGCGGTCGTGACCGCGCTGGTCGGGTCGCCCGCCCAGGCGGACGACATCTCGTACGTGAAGTACTACACCGCGACGACGTCCTACCAGGGCGCCCCGGAGAACCTTTCGGAGATCGCGACCCGGTTCCTGGGCGCCTCCTCGCGGGCGGTCGAGATCTACAACCTCAACGTCGGGCGGCAGCAGGCCGACGGCGCCGCGCTGACCGACGCCAACAAGCTCGACCCCGGCTGGGAACTGGTGCTGCCCTGGGACGCGGTCGGCGCCGGCGTCCAGTACGGCTCGCTGCCCACCAAAGTGCCCGCCACGCTGCCCGGCACGCCGCTGGCGACGCCGGGCATCGCCGGGACGCCGCTGGTGCCGGCCCACAGCGCGCGCCCGGCGGAGCCGGGCGGCATCACGCCCGTGCAGCCGGCGAGCCCGGCCAGCGGCAAGCTGCCGGCCGTGCCGCCCAGCTCCGCCGGGTCCGGCGGGACGCCGGCGGGGTCCGGCTGTGCCCCCGGGACGCCGGCCGGCAAGCAGCCGGACTGGGCCCGGCAGACCGTCGACGCGGCCCAGGCGTGGAGCCGGACCAAGGGCAGCGGTGAGCTGGTGGCCGTGGTCGACTCCGGCATCGACGGCAGCCTGACCCCACTGGCCGGCCACGTGTCGGTCGGCGTGGACGTGGTTTCCGGCAGCGGCCGGGGCGACGTCGACTGCCTCGGCACCGGCACCGGGATGGGCGCCATCATCGCGGCCCAGCCGGGCGACGGTGGGGCACTGGCCGGCATCGCCCCGGCCGCCACGGTCATGCCGGTACGGGTGGTCACCACCGCGCCGCACGCCCAGACCGACGACGAGGCGACCGCCATCACGGTGGCCACCGCGTCCGGCGCCACCGTGATCGCGCTGGGCTCCTACGTGGACACCTCGAACGCCAAGGTGGTGGACGCGATCAAGCAGGCCGTCGACCACGACGTGGTGGTGGTGTGCGCGGCGCCGGCGTCCTCGGTCCCGGTCCCGGCGGACGCGCTGCCGACCGACGGCGTGCTGCGGGTCGGCGGAGTCAGCGAAGCCGGGCAGCCGATCGCGTCGTACCGGCCCGGCTCGGTGGACGTGGCGGCGCCCGGCGGCAGCGTGAGCACGCTCGGGCTGACCGGCACCGGCACGGTGGTGGCCAGCGGTACCCAGTACGCGGTGGCCTTCGTGGCCGGTGAGGCGGCGCTGATCCGGGCGGCGTACCCGAGCCTGCCGGCGGCCGGGGTGGCCGACCGGATCAAGCAGACCGCGAAGCCCGAGAGCGGCGCGTCCGGGGGCGCCAAGATGATGGACCCGGGCGCGGCGGTCACCACGGTGGTGACCGCCGACGAGAAGGACGACTCGTCCGGCGGCGGCCCGGTCTCTTCGGTCACCTCGGGTCGCGGCCGGGTGATCCTGCTGGCCCTGATCGGCGTGGTCCTGCTGATCGCGCTGGGGCTGATGGCGACCCGGATCCGGCGGCTGCTGCGGGCCAACGTCGAGGGCGACGAGACCGCCTACCTGGAGGACGGGAACTCGGCGGGGTGAGAAAACCATGGGTGAGCAGGGCGTACGCGTAGCACGCGTCTACGACGTCGTGGACGGGCGGGGACCGCGCCTGACGGTCGACCACCCGCTGCTGGAGGAGGGCGAGGCCGCCCGCGTGCTGTCCTACCTGGACGGCGGGCGGGCACTGCTCACCGGCCTGATCCGGATGCGCGACGTGATGACCGGGGACGGCTCCGAGGTGGTGCCGGGCGGGTTCGCCACCGACGGCACCTGGGTGTGGTGCGAGGCCACCGCGTACTACCTGCGAACCTATCGGCTCGCACCCGATCCCGAGCTGCTGGCTCACATTCGGGCGGCCGGCTACCGGCCGCCCGAGGTGGGCGATCCGGCCCTGCGCCGGGCGCTGACCGCCCTGCGGACCGCGTGATGGCCGCGCCCACCCATCAGGATCGCGAAAGCGCCGGCCGGAGGGATCCGGCCGGCGCTGAGGGAAGCCTGGGCTCAGGAGGACGAGGCGCCGGTCTGCCAGGTGCGCACGTTGGCCCACTCGCAGTCGGTGTAGTTGTTCCAGGCCAGGTTCAGGGCCGAGGCGATCTCGCCCATCACGCCGTCCGGGCCGAAAAGGCCCTGGGCGGCCACGTTCCACTCGGCCTGCAGGTCCTGGTAGTACGACTGGGCCGGGCCCTGCCAGTAGTCCTGCAAGGGCACCAGCTGGTTCTTCAGCGTGGAGAGCTGATCATCGATGGTTCGTGCGGTGCCCGACAACTGTGCGCCGGCGTTCTCCAGTTCCGGCGGCACGCGCAGGTTGCTGTCCGCGGGGTCTGCCATGATGTCCTCCCTCAGCCCAGGTTCGCGCCGGGGATGGCGCCGTTGACCTGGAGCAGCTGGGCCTCGTTCGTGGACTCGGTCGTGGTGTAGTTGTGGTAGTTGCCCTGCAGGCCGTCGGCGATACCGGTCAGCGCGTCGTGCAACATCCGGCCGTACGTGTCGAAGTCGGCCATCAGATTCACGTACTGCGTGGACGACACGCCGAGCCACTGGGCGGCCAGGTCGGACACGTAGCCGCGCACGGTGGCGAGCTCGTCGCCGATGGCCTCGGCGGTGTTCACGCAGTTCTTGTTGCCGTCCGCGAGCATCTGCGGGGTGATGTCGACCGGCAATGCCATCGGTCGCCCTCCTGCCTTCCAGACCGGCGCCGGTCGGTACCCGGCTATGCCGCCGAGCTTCGCAGGACCGGGTACGCGCTGGACAGTGGCTGCTTCGCGGGACAGCGGGTTACCCCGGATACGGACGTCCGGACGCGGGGAATGGGGGACTTCAGCGCGGTGATCCGCTGGTGTCAGGGTGTCGTGGGGCGGCAGCCGGGCCGGCAGGCGCGTGACGCGCTCGCGCCACCGGCGACGCCACACCCGCGGGTTGGGGGTTGATGTGGCGGACGATGAGAACTGTCTCAAGATCAGGCTGCTGGGCGCGGGCGCGTCGGTCGTGATCCTGACCGACGGACTGACCCGCACCGGCCATCCCGAGGTGATGGCCGCGGCGCATCGGACGCCCCGGCCGGCCGGCGCCCAGCTGGTCTTCCTGGCCGAGGAGGACCCGGCGATCAGCACCGCCGGGGAACTGCTGCGTGGCCAGCCGATGCGGGACAGGATCGTGGTGGTGCCGTGGAACCTGGTCGGCGGCACGGCCCGGGCCGAGAACCTGGCCGAGCGCTACCAGACCCAGGTGCAGCTGCCGGCCGAGGATTTCGGCCTGCCGGCCGATCCCGACCAGCAGGCCCGGATCGTCCCGGTCGACGGCGCCGGCCTGGTCACCTCGTTGGAGGCGGCCACCGCGGTGCGGGTGCTGCCGCGGTCGCACGTGGCCGCCCGGGCAGCGGTGGACATCGCTCTGGAGTTGGCCGAAGGGGACCTACCCGCGTCCTGGGAGCGCCTGGAACGGTTCCTGGCCGCCATGCCCGAACGGTCCGAAACGGTGCCGGCGGCCGCGCTGGCCGTCGGCGCCTACCTGGCCCGATACGGCGCTCCGCCGGGCCACGACGCGACCCGGCTGACGGATACCCCGATGCCGGCCGGCGAGGAGGACCTGCACGCGCTGGCCGGGGGCGAGCCCGAGCCGCTGGGCCGGCCGGTCCGGTCGGTCGACGCCGGGGATCTGCGCGGCCGGCCGCCGGCACCGCCGGCCGCGACCGGTCCGGACGCGCTGCTGGCCGCGCTGAGCGGGGCGCGGGGGAGCATGGCGCTCGTCTCCTACCTGCCGGATGCGAGGTCGCCACGGCGGACCGCGTTGCTCGGCGCGGACGCCGGCGGCGACCTCCGGTGGTTCGAGCCGGGCAGCCTGACCGCACACGCCGCCAGCTTCGTCCCGGCCCGGGACGCGGTCCGCACCGGCTATCTGCGCGCGCCGGACACCATGGCCCTGCTGATCGATCCGACCGGTGCCGCCACCGGGATCCCGAGCGCCTCGTCCACCGCCCGCGACTTCGCCGGGACCGCCACAGACCCTGAGGGCACCGTCGGCAGGGCCCTGGCGATCGGCCGGAAGCGTGATGTTCCGGCGGCCACCCGGATGCGTGAGCTGATCGCCGCTATCGAAACGATGCCGGACGAGGACCTCGACACCGCGCTCGCCGATTGCGTACCGCGGGCGTACGCGGCGTTCGTCGCCTATCACGGGCGCGCGGGAAACATCGCCGACGTCGAGGCGGCGGCCGACCCCGCGACCCTGCGGATCACCGACCTGGGGCACCTGCTGGGCGGCTCCCCGCAGCCGCTGGCCGACGTGGCCGGGCTGCGTGGCTGGCTGCGCGACACGCCCGGGGCGATGGCTCTGCTGCGACTGCCGGCCGAGGGCGGCCGGCCCAGCCACGCGTTCTGGCTGTGGTCGGAGCCGGGAGCGGCCGGCGCGACTCTGCGCTGGATCGACTCGCAGGAGCCGGGCCTGCTGGACGCGGAGGCGTTCGCAGACCCGGATGATGTGCGTGCGGCCGCCGTCGAGCAACTCGGCACGACAGTGCTGCGGCTCGACCCACACGGCCACCCGGTGCCGGCCGGGTCGGTCAACCCCTCACGAACCGTGCCGGCGTTGACGCTCGCGCGCGGCTCGTCGGCCGAGCCCGGCATGCGCAAGGCGCTGAGCAGGATCGTGCCGTCCGACAGGACGGTGTACGGCGCCGCTTCGCTCGAGGTGGCCAGGGCCGCCGAACTGCGCACCGACGTGCGTACCGTGTTCCTGGGCGGCGACGAGGCGACCGACCGGAAGACACTCAAATCCGCGCTGTCGGCAATCTCGGTGCTCCCGATCCGGGTTGCCGTCGCCTCACCGATGTCCGAGCCACTGCTGGCCTGGCTGCGCGAGCAGGTCGGCCGTTCGAAGGTCCCGGTGTTCGCGCCCGGTGCCGGCCAGCGCGTCGTGGTCTTCCGGAGCGACCTGGCCGTGCAGTGGCCAGACGATGGCATGCCAGGCGACTGGGAACTGGTCGGCCGTGGACAGCCGTCCGGCTACGCGACCGTCGCGACCGGTCACCTCGCCCGGTCTCTCGCACCGGGCGAGCCGGTGACCGCCGGGGAGTTGGTGGCCTGGACACTGCGGGAGTCGACCATCCCCGCCCAACTGGACCCACTGCCCTGGGACCTGGACACCGACTGGGGGGACGAGCTCGAATACGGCACTGGGAAGGGCAAGGATCCGTCGGAGGTGAACGGCGGGGTCACCGCCGACCTGCACCGATTCGGGCTGATCCGGGAACCCCGCCTGGAGCCGTACCACGCGGCGATGCTCGCGGGTTACAGCAGGAAGCGCAGCGGTTGGAAGGTGGAGAACGACTCGACCGTCACAGGCGAGGCGATCACCCCCATCCTCCCCTACGACGAGTGGGAGTGGCGACGGGCCTGGCGGCAGAGCTGGTACGACATCGCTCTGACGATGGCGGTGATCCACCGGCACGGCGGGATCTTCGACGAACACGCCGGCTCACACATCCACATTTCGCTGAAGTCCTTCGAGCAGCAGCCGGACCGCCTGAAAAACCTGCTCCGCCACATCCTGCACCGGATGGATGTGCTGTTCCGGATCGGCGCCAACGGCCCGTACCACCGTGGCTCCGCACAGACGCAGCCGATCCCGTCGGAGGGATTCGACCACCTCGACTGGGAGGGGTTGACGCGGTTCGGCCACGACAAGTCCGTGCTGGCGCTGCACGCGCTGCGGGACAGCATCGGTGAGCCCGACCGAGACCACGGGGAGCTGCGCTTCCCGGACGGCCTGGACCAGTTCGGGCACCTGCAGTTCCTGGTCCGGACCGCGCAACGGCTCGTGCGCCTGTCCACCGAGGGCGGACCGGCGGACTACCGGCCGCAGAAGCTCGGCGAGCACTTCGGCGACCGCTCCGAGGAGGCCGACCGGGCCGGCCTGGCGCAGCTGCTGGAGCTGTTCCCGGTCGACGCGAGCGAGGTCCGCGACCAGGCTCGCGCGGTCTGGGAGTCCAGCCGCTGGCAGCCGGACCTGCCGTCCCGGGCGCGACCGCACGGCAGGGAGATCGGCACCCTGTCGGGTACCGGGAGCTACGGTGCCGTCCCCAGGGAGGAGCACCGGCGCAACGTCGACACCCTGGAACGCGTCACGGCGGGCATGGACGCGCCGGTGGTCGTGTTCCACCACCTGGACGCCCGCAGCCTTCCCGCGCCGGGCATGCCGTCGGGTTCGCTGATGGACCCGGGCCGCAACCTCGGCACGCTGGCGGCAGTGGTGCGCCGCTACGACCAGGACACCCCGCGGCCCCTGATCGTGCTGTTCGAGCCGAAGGATTCGGGAGTCGCCAGCGACTCGCACGAGCAGGAGCTCGCCGCCCTGGCCGACGAGCACCGGGCCCTGATCGTCCGGCCACACGGCACCGGCCAGCGCAACCGCGTCACGACGGACCCGGACGGGCTGGTGAGCCGGGACGGCTGGGACGTCCGCGAGCCCGGTGGGCGGGTGCGCCGGCTCGAACGGGTGTTGCGCCGGGACGAACTCGACGAGCTGGCGGTGCGCGGTCCGGGCGCGGTGCGGCAGGAACGTCTCGACTCCGCAACGTGGAAACGGCCGGCCGGCGCGGGCGGCCTGCGCTGGGTCGGCCAGCCCCCGACGGCCATCGACCCACGACTGGCCGCGATGGGTGAGGCCGCCGCGGGGCGGGGGCGGCCGCTGGTGGTGCTGCGCCCGGACCGGGTCGGCCCGGGCGGCGCGCCCCGGTATTCCCGGATCCGGCTCGACGCGCTGGGCGCCCTGCTGGACGGCGATCCCGCGCTGCCGCGCACCGGCGTCCTGCTGGTCACCGGCGATTCCGGCGCGGTCGAGCAGCTGCGCCGGAGGCACCGGATGGCAACGGTGTTCGCGGTCGACGCCGACCCGAGCCGGTCGATCGAGTCCGGCTGGCGGCTGGTCGCCTGGGACGCTCAGGTACACCGGCTGGGTGACACCCTGGAGCCCGCCACGATCGCGCGGGCGCTGGATCACCTCGACTCGATCCACGATGCCCAAGGACTGGAAGGCGCCACCGCCGGACTGGCGGGGCTGGAGTTCGACGCGTTCCGCGACGGCACGGTGGACGACGGTCGGGTGCTGGCACCCGCGACGCACATCGAGACCAAGGCGACGCCGGGAGTGCCGGTGCCGAGCGGGTACTACCTGCCGGGCCCGGACGACGCGCTCACCGGGCGGGAGCTGACCGCGGCCCGCGAGCTGGGCAGCATCCCGGGCTGGTTCGTGGTGTTCGTGCACGGCACCGGCGACGGTCGGGTGCGGGTGGGCGACCGGCTGCTGCCGGCGTGGCAGTTCGAGCGGCTGGTCTCGGGTCTGCCGGGTGTGGCCGGCAAGCAGCTGGCGCTGGTGTCGTGTTTCACGTCGGGCCAGGGGATCGGCACGGGATTCGCCGACCGGCTGCGGACGCTGCGCGGCCAGGGCGTGCTGTCATCCCGGGGGGTGGCCAGCCGGACCGGGGACGGCCGGTGGGTGTCGGGGCACGGCCGGCTGTCGTGGGAGTTCTTTCCGAAGGGGACCGGCGAGGGCCGCGCGGTCGGCGTCGATCTGCTGGCCGCCATCGAGGCGGTCTCCGCCGACCCCGCCCCCGGCACCCACGGCACCCCGCAACCGCCCGCCGCTGATTCGTCCATCGTGGACACCGTCGACCAGGAGTTGGCCGGCCTCGCGGCCGAGTTCGGCGTCGAGGCGGGGCGACTGGGCTGGCTCGATCCGGTTCGCGCCCGGATCGACGGCACTGCGGATGGCGAGCGGCCGAGCCCGCGGCGGCTGGCCGGGATGGTCCGGGACTGGGTGCGGTCGGCGGGCAGCAGCGTCGAAGAGTTGTCCCGGCTGGCCGGTGCGACACCGCTGCCGATGCTCACCCACCTGCTCGACGGGGGCGTACTTCACGACACCCCGGCCCACCGGGACCTCGCCGCCGCGATCGACCGGATCCGGGGGATCAGGGATGGCGGCGTTGGAAGCGAGGCCACCGCCCGGATCCTGGACGGCGCCTGGGACGTGGCGCTGGCCCTGTCCGCCCCCGACCTCCTGTCCGCCACCGACGGCGCCCGGACCGCCGCGACCGCCGCGCTCACCCTGTCCGGTGCGGACCCCCACCGGCGGCAGGCCGTCCAATCGGGACTGGACGATTTCGCGGGTGGCCTGGTCGAGGCCGTGAACCTCGTGCGGGCCGCGGCCGACCTCGTGTCCGGGCCCGAGGCCGCGACGGTCGGCGAGGCGCTGAGCGCTGGGCTGGCGGCACGGCAGCGGATCGCCGAGGGGCCGACCCCGAAGGACTGGGACGCCGCGCTGTGGGAAACCGGGGCGCACCTGAGCGACGAGGAACGGCAGGAGATCGGCCGTGAGACGAGCGCCGCCCGCGAGGCGGACCGGTTGCTCGCGCCGTGGTGGGCCGACCGGCTCGGCGTGCCGGCGGCGGAGCTGGCCCCGGCGCTGGGACGCGGCGGCTGGATCGACCCGCGGGCGCTGCTACGCCTGGCCGACGGCCTGGGAAGGCCGGCCGCCGAGCTGCTCGACCAGGCACGGCGCACCACCACGAGACCCGTGTACGACCCGGCGCGACCGTTCGCGGCGGATGCCCGCACCCGAGAACTCGCCGGCCTGCTCGCCGTCGAGTTTGACGTTCCGGTCGCGGCACTGGTCCCCGCACTGTCCTATTTGAACACCGAGGGGCCGGTCTCGATGAGCCGGCTGGTCGGCCGGATCAAGCAGGCGCTGGCGGGGCTGGACCACGCCCTGGGCAACGGCTTCGGCGGCATCGGGCCACGGCTGGACTTCCTGGCCGATCGTGGCCTCACCGTGCACGACATCGCGGACACCGACCTCATCCGCACCGAAGCTGCCGGCTGGTTCGCCACCGTGCTCGGTGTCGACTCCGAACTGGCCAGGGCCGCCGCGGCCCAGCCATGGTTCTCGTCGGGCGCGGTGGCCGAGCTGCTCACCGCCGAGGTGGAGGCGGCCGGCTGGTCCGCGGTCGATTTTTTTTCGCTCGCGGGTGAACTCGGCACGAACGACGCATGGCTGATGGGCCTCAGTTCGCTGATCGGCCGGGTGCCCACGGACCTGGTCGACCTGGCCAAGCGGTGGGGGGTACGGCGACCGGCCCAGCTGCTGCGGCTCGCGGCCGAACTCGGCGCCGATCCGCGCGAGCTGGAACCGGTGGCCGGCCAGCTGGGTGCGCTGAACGATCCGGCCGGGCCGCGGGCCGCGGTGATCCGGGCGGCTGCGGCGATTCGCGCGACCGGATGGCGGCCCGCCGTCCACGTCTCGCCGGTCACCGCCGCGCTGGAAAACGTCCTGCGGGTCGGGCGCGCACCGGGCGAACTCGACCCCGGCTCGGTCGTGGCCGAACCGATCCACGCGGGCTGGCTGCTGCCGTGGCCGGACCTGTCCGAGGACGCCCGTCGGGCCATCCGTACCTTGTGGAGGTTCCCCGGGTACGTCACGGTCGCCGGCCGCATCGATCCGGGTACCGGCGAGCTGCTCACCGCGGCCGGCCCGATGAGCCCGAGCGCGGTCGACGCCGAACTCACCAGGCTCGGCGTCTCACCGCAGACGCCGCTGATCCTGGCCATGTGTGCGGTCACCGGCGCCCCGCACACGTTCGGCGACCGGCTCGACAGCATCAGGCCGGGCGCGGTCATCGGCGCCAACGCGGTGAACTGGATCCTGCCCGACGGCGAGGGCGACGTCCTGCTCGGCGAGCTGAAGCTGGACGCGATGGGCCGGCCGTCGATCGCGTCGGGCCAGGAGTTCCGCCTGCTCGGGCCGGATGGCCGCGGGCTGGGCCCGTCGCTCAAGGAGGCGATGGCCGCGCTCGGCATCGCGGGCGAGCCGCCGGCCTGGCCCGAGCCCGCGCCGCGGGAGCCGCAGCACCTGATGAACACGGCGCCGGCGGCCACCGCGCCACCAGATCCCGGCCTGGACCTGCCGGCCGCGACCGTCCGCCAGCGGCTGGCCCTCGCGAACGCCGAGCTGGGCCGCCGAACCGACGTCCTCGACGCCGCCACCACCGTGCTCGACGCGACCCGCCGGCTGCGCGACGAGGCCCGGCAGCTGCGCGACGACCTGCGCACCCGGTTGGAGAAGTTGACAGCAGACCAGGACGCGGCCACCGAGAAGCTCGACGACCAGCGGGAAACGCTGGATGACGTGGAGGACCGGATCACCGAGGCGACCCGATTGTCCACCGAGGCGGCCGGCCGGGTGAGCCGCCTCGACGGCGCGATCGCCGCGAGCCGGGCGGCTCTGAACACCCTCACCGGACAGCTTCCCGGGCTGGAATCGGCAGCCCAGGACGCACGCGCCACCGCCGACGGCTCCCAGCAGCGGCTCGGCGGGTTCCAGGGGGCGGCCGAGGACCCGCGGCGGGCCGCGCGGGCGGCCGAGGCCGAGCGGGACGACCAGGCCGCGCGGGCCGCGGAGCAGCGCTTCGCCCGCGCGCGGGCCGAGCGAGGGCGGCTGATGGATCAGGTCGCCGCGCAGGGGGCCGAGCGTGCGACCGCCGACGCGGACCGGCAGGCCAACGAACGCGTTCGGGCCGCCGCGATCCGGGAACGGGACGACCTCAACGAGGCGATCGCCGAGCAGGAGAGGCGGATCGCCGCTATCGAGAACGAGGGAGAGCGGATCTCTCAGACCGACGGGCCGAACGCGAGCCAGCTGCTGGGGCAGCGGGAGCGGGAGGTCATTCGGGACGAGAACGCCCGGCAACAGGCGCAGACCGCCGTGGACGAGCAGCAGCGGGTGGTCGACGGCTGGACCGACCGGCGCGCCCGGCAGGCCGACCTCACCGACCTCGGGTCCGGCGGCATGCTGCCGGTCGGCGCCGAGGTCGTGGTCAGTGACGACGACGCCGAGCTGGTCGCGAACGAGCTGGGACAGGCGCTGGACGAGTACTGGCAGCAGCATCCGGACCGGGCCGGGTCCAAGAAGCAACGGCAAGAGCTGCGGACGGCCGCGATGGCCGGAGTCACCGCCGATACGCTCGCCCGGGACCTGCCGACGACCAGTACGCCCAGCGGCATCTCCGAGGTGCTCGGTGACGGCCCCACGGCGGTCCGGGTCACGCTGTTCGCGACGCTGGCCGGCGACGGTGTGGGCGAGGACACCACGTCGGCCGACCGTGAAGGCGAGCTGCGGGCCATCCACTCCTCGTCCATCGACGCCCGGCACAGCGCGTCGAACAACCGCGACATCCCGCTGCCGATCAGCAGCGTCCTCGGGCTGTTGAACAAGGTCGGGCCGTTGCGCACCATCACGGTCAGCGGTGGCCCGACGCTCACCTGGAACCAGTACCTGCGGGATTTCTCGGTCAGCTCGGGATCCCGCCAGTTTTTCACGCTGCGGCTGCGCGAGCCCCACGTGCCGCACAGGTTCAGCGTGCGGTGGCGGGTCATGGTCGCGCCTGCCGACGCCGCGCCGCCGGCCCCGGCCGATGGCAGCCACCAACCGGTGAAGCCGCTCGGCGCGGTCGACCGCTTCGCGGACGGGGCCGACCAGGTGATCGCGCAGATCCCGCAGCACCTCGCCCGGCCGTCGGCACCGATCATCCCGCTGCCCGGCACCGTCGACGAGCGGGCCCGGGAGCTGGCCCGGGACAAGCTGATCATCCTGGACGGGCTGCAGAACCCGGGCGGCATCGAGGTCGAGCTGCGCACCCGGATCCCGGAGCTGAACGGGCTGGGCGCCGACTCGCAGCGGCAGCTGTTGCGGTTCCTGCACCCGACCAATTTCCAGGGTGGCCTGGCCCGGCTGCGCAACACCGGCCTGGTCTCCGAGCCGCTGTTCGACGCGGACGGCGCGTTCGTCGGCGTGCTCAAGCTGCGGGCCCGGCCGGTCCCGGTGCGGAAACTGGCCGACTCGCCGTCGGCCCGGATGGAGGCGTACCGGCTGAACGTGGCCGGCGTGGGCGGGTCGGCCGGTCTGCGCAACGCGGCCGACCTCGGGGCGGGCCTGGGCGGCCTGTTCACCGGCGCCAAGTTCGAGGACACCGGCACGTACGGGCACTACCACCAGGCAACGCCGTCGTTCCAGGCACGGATCGGCCAGTCCACCATCGACTCGGTCAGCTCGGGCGGCTCGGCGGCCGTGCTGAAGGGCTGGGAGACCTCGTCCGACCCGGACGGCAACCTGAAGCTGGCCGAGGTCGACGACGTCGACTTCGAGTTCCACGCGCAGCTGCTCAACGGTGGCACCGCTCCGGTCCGCGACGCCCAGTGGACCGGGCGGGCGACCGAGCGGGCCGGCGGCTGGATCCGCCGGGTCCGGGTCAATCTCAGTGCCGCGGACACGAACCTGCACCCGCCGGCCGAGATCGAATGGGGTGGCACCGGCGCGACCGGGCACGCCGATATCAGCGACTTCACGATCGCGGACGCGCCCGGCGTACCCGGCGTCGATGACGCGGTGCTGGCCCAGCTGAAAAGCGAGGGCTTCGTGGCCGCCGACGGGGCGAAAGCCACCCCGATGCAGGCGGCCAACTACAAGCGGTACCTGGAGGCCATCGACTCCGACTACCGCGAGGCCAGCTGGGACGAGCTCGACGGCTACGGCATCTGGATCCCGTTCGAACGGCGTACCCGGGCCAACACCATCGAGCGGGTCACCGTGCGGTGGCAGACCCGGCGGGCCCCGGGCACGCCCAACGCGGAGCATCTGGGTGGCACCGACACCGCCAAGTCGATCTTCGGCGCGGAGAGCGCTACCGGGCTGAGCACCGCGGAGAACATCTCGGCCTCGGTCAGCGTTCGCGGCCAGTTCGACATCGCCCCGGGCACCGGCCGGGACCTGTTCCGGGCGTTTCCGTTCAGCGTCGGGCCCTACCAGTACGTGCGCGGGTACGGCCGGGACGCGTCCCACGGCATCACGTTCGATCAGCAGACCATCATCGAGGCGCCGGCCGAGCCGGTGCACGCGTTCCGGGTGCGGCGCCAGCTGACCGCCGAGCTGTACAAGCCGACCAGCAACGAGCCGCTCTGGCGGTACAGCCCCACCGATGCCGGTGGCCATACCGTGGACCACCAGGACGTGACCGTGCGGGCCTGGGTGCCGGACGTGTTCGTGCTGCGCGGCCAGGTCGCGCCCGCCCCGGCCGTGACCGATCCGCGCCCGGTCACCGACGCCGACCGGGCCGCCCTCGACCGCCCGGCCGACCAGCAGTACGGGCAGCTCGCCGCTACCACCACGGTGGCTGGTTCGGAGGCGCTCAACCGGCTGTTCCAGGGGCTGGCCCTGGAAGTCTTCGGAGACCCCAAGGGACGCGTCGCCAGCTCACTGGTCGGGGCCAGCCCGGCCAGCCTGGGATCGTTGTCGGCGGCGTCGCGGCGCACGTTCGTCAACCCGGCCAAACTGCGCGACAAGCTGTGGCAGATGCTCACCGGCGCCTACGTCTCGGAGCACCAGCACGAGGCCGGCGCCGTCTCGCAGACCGAGGGCTCGCTGCAACTGCAGGCCTATCCGGGCGTGCCCCGGTACATCGTCCCGCCGCCGGACGCCACCGGCAGCCGGGCGCCCCGGGACGGGTACGTCGAGCACTCTGGTGGCATCACCGAGAGCCAGGGCCGGGGCGAGTCGTCCAGCCGTACTCATCAGTTCGAGCTCTCGGGCGGCCCGGCGCTGCTCAAGGGCGCCTACACCGCCAACCCGGCGGTGGGCGGCCGGGTTGCCCGCGGCAGCAACCGCTCGGTGGCCGGCTCGGGGGACGTCAACGACACGCGGACGCAGACCCACCTGGGCCCGCTGTACCTGGTCTACATCCCGCTGACCTTCGTGGGCCGGATCGTCGCCGGCTCGCACAACCTGGCCACCTCGGTGATCGAGGCGGTGGCCGACCTGTCCAGCAGCGGCGAGCGCGCGGTGGACGTGCCGGACGCGGTCCAGGTGTACCTGAACTTCGCCGAGCTGGCCGACCTGTGGCGGGCCCGTCGGTCCATGGGCGCCGCCCGGGACCAGCTGATCCGGGACCTCCCGGCCGAGCTGGCCACCCGGCTCGACGCCGAGGTGGCCCGCCGGGGGGCCGACGAGCGGGAGCGCCAGGCCCACCGGACGCCGGCCGACGCGACCGTGCGCTATCTGCCCCGGCGGGTCGCCGCCCGGCTGGGTCTGGGCGCGGGCCTGGTGCTCAAGGTGCGTGAGACCGGCCGGGCGGCCAACGCGGCCCCACCCGCGCCGGCGCGAGGGGAGATCACCGACGCGCAGGCGCGGCGGATCGGCATTCCCGGCGGCGGTGGGGCCGCGATGGAACTGCCCACGCGGCAGCCGGCCGCCGCTCCGGCGCCCCCGCCGCCCACGCCCGGACGGGCGCTCTGGAGAAACGGACTGGCCGCGGCCGAGGCGGCCATCCCGGGCCTGACGCGGCCCGGCTCGCGGACCTACTCGGCGACCGCGTTGGAGGCCATCGCCGAGCTGAGCGCGGGCGATGCGCTGAATGCGGGCATGCTGCGCTACTTCGGCTCCGGCCTGCGCACCGGCCCGGTCCGGCTGGCCTCGCGCCGGTTCACCACCACCCGCGACGGCGGTCAGGTGAATGGCCGGGTCGAGCTGATCGCCCGGCCGGCGCCCGGCTTCGACACCTTCGACGACGCCCGCCGCCTCTTCGGCCGGGTCGCCGACGGCGGTGGCGTGGAGACGCACGGGGTGGCCGGTCGGAGCGTCAGCAAGGGCAAGGGCTCCTCGGTCACCAAGAGCGGCACCGGCGGCGTCAGCGTGCTGTCGCCGGGCCAGCCGGCCAGCACCCGGTGGCACAACCCATCCGCGGCCGGCCGGGTCAGTGGCCAGGCCAGCCGGTCCGAGTCGGACGACCGGCGGGCCGACGACCGGCACACCTCCCGTGACTACGCGACCATGATCGACTTCGGCGTCCCGGTCGAGCTCGCGCTGCGGGTCGTCCCCGCCCCGGCCAGCGGTGTCAACGCGATCGGACCGGCCGTCGCCGAGGCCGTCCGCGGCCAGTCGGCCCTGGCGCCGCAGTGGGTCGACTCGATAGCCGAGGTACGGGTGCCGGCCAGCGACACCTCGCCCGAGCCCATCCGGGTCGCACCGCCTGCCTGGCTGACCCCGCCGCAGTCCAGCGCCCAGGACCCGCGTGAGCCCGGTCTGGTGCTCGGCGAGTACACGGCGCCGCCGGCCAACGAGCGGATGAGCTTCCTCAATGGACTCGTCGAGCTGACCGCGCTGGCCAAGCAGGTGCTGCCGGACGTCATCAGGAAAGACGGTGGCGCCGAGCGGATCGAGGACTACGTCTCCGGAATGACCGGTGAGGTCGGCGTCCACCGGTTCCTCGCCCCAGGCGGCGCCGAGCACGACTTCCCGACCGGGATCGCGACCGATGCCTGGGAGCACATGTCCACGCTGGCCATCGAGCCGGTGGCGGCCGGGCCGTGGGAACAGTCCTACGACTACACCGAGAACAACCCCTCGCAGGCGTACCCCGTGGGCGAGGGCGCCCAGACCATCCTGGAGCACGCCCCGGTGTTCGGCCATTCGGCCCGGTCCGGTGCCGGGGCCAGCCGGACCGCCACGGCCAACGCCAGCCTCGGCGTGAACCTGTGGGCCAAGCAGAACCAGGTCGACAAGAGCGTGCCGAACGCGCCCGGCAACTACACGACCGCGCAGGTCAACTACTTCAACCCGAGTTCGACCGGCGGCGAGCCGGTGCAGAGCGGATCCGGCGGCAGCACCGGCGGTTACCGGCTGACCCGGGCCCCCGGTCTGCATCGCGAGGCCGGCGACACCACGCCCAACGTGCTTGCCCACCGGACCGTGCTGTTCCGGGTCCGGGGTGCCGCGAAGGCCCGGATCCGGGGCACCGACGGCTGGAGGGCCGAGCCCACGAACACCCGGTGGCTAGTGGCCGTGGTCGAGGACAACGTGCCCCGTTCGGTCCTGGCCCCGGTTCCCGCTCCGCTGCCCGCGATCCCGCCGCCGCCGCAGATCTTCATGGTCAGGAACGTGCTGACCACCGGACCGACGCTGGACGAGCTGATGCCGCGTACGCCGGCGACCGTGCCGTCCTTCGTTTCCGGCCTGGAGCGACGGTACGGGTGGTGGGCCGACGACCACCTCAGGCAGCTGTCCCGACTGGCCGCCGACGCCCTGGCCGCCGACCCGAACGGGGCCCGGACCGAACTGGACGCCAAGCTGGTCCTGGACCGGCTGCAGGCGTTCGTCGCCGCGCTCAACGGGATGAAGCGGGTAGCCCGGCTGGCCCAGGCCGGCCAGGCCCCGGCCGACTGGTACGGCCAGATTCGCGACACGCTGCGCAGCTACGACTTCTTCCAGCGCACCGCGGCCGAACTGGCCGAGACCGATCAGGGCGTGGCCGCGCTGGTCCCGCCGCCGGTGAACGCGATCGCGCTGGCCCCACCGGCGTACCCGCGACCCGAGCGACCCGAGACCGTCACGTGGCTGCTGGACCAGGGCCTCACGCGGGCGGCGGCCGAACGCATCGCCGGCGATCCCGGGTACGCGTTCGATCACGCGGCCGCCCACGCGCTGGCCGGCATGCTGGGCCTGGACGCGGCCGGGCGGCGGCAGCTGATCGGGCTGTCCGAGGTGCTCCGGCGGGTGCCGAACGATCTGCCGGGGATCGCCGCCGAGATGGGCCTGGCCGAGCCCGATCCCCTGTGGGCGGTCGTCCGCGACCTGGGCGTCGACCCGCGGAGCGTCCGGGCCGTGCTGGGCGACGTGCTGGTCGATGCGGTCGGCCCGGAGGCCACGGCCGATCCGGCCGGCCCGCCGTGGGTGGATCGGCTCGTGACGCGGCTGGCCGAGGCCGGCGTCCGCAGCCGTACCGATCTCACTCACCTCATCGACCTGTCCGCCCGCCTCGGCCTCGACCCGGCCGACCGGGCCGCCCTGGGCGAGATGCGCGGGCAGGGCGTCTCCCTGGAACTGCTGGCCGAGCTGCCGGACGACCTGGTGCGGGCCGCGCTGCGAGCGAGCACCGAGCGGTCCCTGCTCGACCTCGACACGCTGGCGCAGCGGCTGGGCCTGGCCGATGCCGGCGCCGTCCACGCGGCCGCGGTCCGGCTCGGCCTCACCCCGTCCGAGCTGGACTTCCTGCTCCGCGAGCTGCCCGGACTGGAGGGCGAGCCGGTCGCCGGGCGCTCCGGCGAGGCGTTCGGTGACCTGATCGAGCAGCGGCTGATGGCCCACGGCTTCAGCGGGCCCGAGTACGTCCAGTGGGTCCGGTGGAGCGCGAGGCTCGGCTTCGGCGTGCAGAACCTGGTCGCGCTGCTGCCCGGGCACGCCCTCGATCCGTACGTCTACGAGTTGCTCGACGACGTCCGGGCCGGGCGGGCGGGCAGCGCGGTGGCCGAGATGGTGCCGGCCACCGGTCCCGGCGGTGAGCTGGCCGAGTCGGTCCGGGACCTGATCGCGGCCAACGGCCACACGCCGGGCGAGCTGCGTTCGTGGTCCGACTCGATGCGGGTCGACCCGGCCGCGCTGAAGCAGGTGCTCGACCTGCCGATGGTGCATCCGCGGACCTTCGTGGCCGCGCTGCAGACGCTGGCCCCGACCCCGGAGGCGGCCCGGCAGGTCATCGACCTGGTCCGGGCGACCGGCCGGGTCCCGTCCGACCTGATGCGTTCGGCCTACCGGCTCGGCCTGGACCTGAGCCAGGCCGCCGGGCTCTCGGCCGGATTGCGGACCGATCCGCGCCACCTGCTGCCGTGGAAGCCGGTGCTGGACCGCTACCGCGACATCGTTCCGGCCGGGCAGGCCTCGGCGGCCGAGCTGAGAGAAATGATCGGCGGGTTCGTCGCGGACCCGCGCGGGGACGCGCTCGGCTGGCCGCTCTGGCTGGGCGCGGCCGGGGCCGAGGGGTTCGCGCCGGACGAGATGACCTACCTGCGCCGCGAGCTGTCGCGCCGGGACCCGGCGATCCGGGCGCTGATCGAGAACCGGGGGCTGGCGATAGCGGCGGCCGACACCGTCGCCCGGACGGCCCGCCAGGCGGGTGGGCGCGGTGCCCTGCTGACCAGTCTGGATCGGCTGGCCGGGGCCGCGTCCCACCTGGCAACCCACCTCACCACCGACCCGGGCCTGCCGGCGGCCCACGCGGTGAGCGCGGCCCTGTCGATCGCCGAGCGGTCCTCCGTCGCCCTGCCGCACGCGGAGGCGCTGCGCGCCGAGCGCGACAGACTGGTCCGGTCGGCCCCGATGAGCACGTACGACGCGGTCCAGCTGGTCCGGATGTCGACCATGCTGGCCCAGGAGACGCTGACCTCGCTGGCCGCGGCCGACGGCGCGAGCGAGGAGTTCCGGCGGATCGCCGGTACGCTGACCGGCCAGCTGGAGCGGATGTGGTTGGCCCTGGCGGCGGCCGGGGAGCAGATCGCGCCGGCCCAGGACGGTCCGCGCCGGGCCGACCTGGCCCGGTATCCGGCGCTCGCGGGCGACGAGGGCATCCCGCGGTACGCCCCGCCGCCCGGCCGCCAGGACGACCTGGTGCTGGCGTCGCTATGGTCTCGGCGGCTGGGCATTCCGGTCGAGTACATCGAGCAGACCCTGCGCAGCTCCGCCTCCATCGACCACCGGGACATCGCCGCGCACGCCCAGTCGCTGAACATGCCGGCCGGCGAACTGATCTATTTCGCCCGGAGCAGCGACTCGACCTATCCCGCATTCCTGCGGCTCGCGGTGGCCGAGCGGATGTCGGCCGCCACCGTATCCGTGCTGCGAGCGCTGTCCCAACGCCTCGGCGTCTCGGAGTACCTGCTGGTCCGGGCCGTGCCCGCGCTGCTGGACTCGGGTACGCGCGGCATAGGTGAGTTGGAACAGCACCTCACCACCGAGCTGGAGCGGTTGAACGGGCTGCTCCCCGGGATGCGGACCCGGCTCACCTTCATGGCCGACACCGGGCTCACGCTGGCCGATCTGCCTGAACTCCCGCGGATGACCTCGGCGCTGCGGCGCTGGCAGGCCGGCTCGTTCGGCCTGGACGAGCGTCCATTCGTGAACGCCCAGGACCGCGACTGGTATTCGGTGACCGAGTGGGACCAGGTTCTGAACCTGCTGCTCACCGACCTGGAACGGCGCGACTCGACCGGTCAGTGGAGCACCGACGCGTTGGACCGGCTCTCGGCCGCGCTCGGCATCAGCTGGTGGTGGATCCGCGGCCACAGCCTGCGCCTCGGCCGAGTACCGACCGACCTGCCCGACCTGGCCCGGCGCTGGTCGGTGGTGGACCCGGGACGGATCTTCCTGGTCGCGGCCGAGCTGGGCGTGGACCCCCGCGACCTGGCCGGCCGGCTGAGCGGCGACCTGGTGAAGACGCTCAACGGCATCCCGGACCGGAACGCGGCGGCCCGGCAGGTGGCCGATGAGCTGCGGGCCACCGGCGAGCTGCCCACGCCGACCCGCTCGCTCACCCTCGACCTGTTCGAGCTGGCCCGCAGCGCCGAGCGGGTGCCGACCGACCTTGGCGAACTGGCCGACCGGGCCTGGATGTCGGTGAGAGAGCTGATCGAGACGGCCCGACTGGCCGGCGCCGACCCACGCCTGATCGTCGCGTTCGTCGAGTCCACACCGGCCGACCCGGCGGCGACCCCGCGAATCGTGGCCGACGGCTACGGGGCCTGGGCCGAGCGGCTCGGCACGCTGGGCGTCGACCCGGCGGACATCTGGTCGATGCACACCCAGCTGCGGTCGACCGGGCGCCCCCTCGGCTCGCTGCTGAGGATGCCGGCCGACGCGGGTCGCGTGGCCGTCGAGAACCTGCGGACCGCGGTCGACCCGCGCCGGTTCAACGGGCGGTTCCAGGAGATCGTCGCCGCCCACGGCACCGGCCCGGGACTGCTCGACGCGATCACCGAGTTCGCCGCCGGCATCAGGGAGGTCGGCGGCTCGGTTACCCCGTTCGTGCTGGGACCGCCGGCGCCGGCCGGCCTGTCGGTCACGCTGCCGCTCTTCCCGGCGGCGGAACGCGAACTCCGCCCGGCGATCCAGGGCCGGCCGGAGATCCGGCTGGTGGAGTCATCGCGCGGGCTTTCGGTGACCATGGACCTCGGCCAGAACGCGTGGCGCACGCTCGCGTTCGTCGACCGGCATTCGGGCGGCTTCGTCGCCGGCGACGCCCGGATCTCCGGCCTCGACCTGCCCGGACCCGTTACCGCGGTCGACTTCGCCCAGCTGACCCCGGGCGGAATCCAAGCGCTGCTGGGCGCGCTGGCCATGCCGCTCGGCCAGCGCGAGCACGCGCTGGCCGCGCTGCGCCGGGAACTGAATGGCAACCGGGTGGTGGTCGCCGCGCGGCCACCCGCGCTCGACGCGGCCCAATTCGACGCCTTCGCCGACCCGGCCGCCCGCGCGCAGGCGATGCTGGTCGCGATTGCCGCCGGTGCGGTCGCCGACCAGTGGCGGCCGCCGCCGGGATGGCGGGCGTACGAGCTGCCCGACGCGCCAGGCAACGGCGTGGCCCGGGCGGTGCTGGACAGTGCCACCCGGCAGAATGTGCCGCTGCCGTTCGGCGTCCGGGACGCGGCCAGCCTGTTCGAGTACACCGCCCTCCAGGTGCGCAACCATCCCGAGCGGCTGCCGGCGCTGAGCGGCTACACCGCCGGCCGGCTGTTCAGCTGGCTGCTGGACGACGCGACGGTGGTCGCGTTGGTGACCCCGGACGGTGCCGAGGGCCCGCGCCGCAGCCCGGCGTCGGCCCGGCCGGAACTGGCCCGGCTGATCGACGCGGGCGACTCCCACGTCCAGTCCCGGATCGGTGAGCACTTCGCCGCCGACCGGTCCCCGCTGGCGCCGATCGCTACCCAGATCGCCGCGGCGGTGGTCGACCGGACCCGCCTGACCGCGGCCGACGTGTTCACGGTGGCGCTGACCGACGACCAGTTGCGCGGCCACCTGCCGGCCGCGACGGTCGAGCAGGCGCTGGGCGCCGCGCTCGGCGTCAACCTGGTGGTCGTGCCCGACTCCGGGGCGTCGCTGGGCCACGCGGTGCCGGACGCCACGACAACACTGATCATCGGCCGCCGCGACGGCTACCGCGCGTACGGGCCGCCGGAAGGCGCGCCCGTCCCGCCCGGCGCCGACGTCCAGGTGTTCATGATGCGGGCGGCCGAGGTCTCCGGGCCGAGGTTCGCCGCCGAGGCGGCCAGGCCCATCGAGGACCTGCGCAACACGGTTGCCGGCATCACGCACGACTACGAGGTCGGGTACGGCGCCAGGCTGCGTCCGCTGCTGACCGGGCGATCTCGTGAGCTCTTCGACGAGGTGGGCGCCGCGCTCGCCCTGATGCGTCAGACGCTGTCCGCCCCGGGTGTCGCGGAGCCGGTGGCCCAGGGCCAGTTCCACGATCTGCTGCTGCTCATCGACCAGGCGCACGCCGAGGACGTGCGGATGCCGGACGTGCCAGACCTGGTCAACGCGTGGAGCACCGTCCCGTCGTACGCCGAGCTGGACCCGCGCCTGACGACGTGGCTGGCCGGCCGCGGCATCACCGGCAGCCTGGCCTCACGGCTCGCGGCGGACACCGTGCTCGCGTTCGACCCGGTCCGGGCTGACCGGATGGCGCTCTGGCTGGGCCTGGACGACCAGGGCGTCCGGCAGCTGGCCGGTCTGACCGTGGTGCTCGGTGGGCTCCCCGACGACGTGGTCACCGTGGCCGAGCAGCTCGGTGTCAACCCCGGCCCGCTCTATGCCGTGGTCCGCGACCTGGCCGTCCCCCCGGCGGACCTGGCCGTGGTGGCCGGTCCGCTGCGCGCGGTGCTGGCCGGCGCCACCGAGGTCGACCCGGTCGGTCTCTCCTGGACCGACCGCCTACGCGAGCACCTGGGCAGCGCTGGCGTCCGGACCGACGACGACCTGGTCACGCTGGTCGACCTGACCGGGAGGCTGGGCCTGGACGCGGCCGACCACGTCGTGCTGGGCCGGTTGACCGCCCGCGGGGTGACCCTCGGCCTGCTCAACGAGCTGCCCGACGACCTGGTCCGTGCGGCCCTGACCGCGAGCGCCGCCCGGGCCGAGTTCGACGCGTCGGCGTACGCCCGGAGCCTGCGCCTGGCCGGGCCGCATGCCGTGCAGGCGGCGGCCGACGTCTTCGGCGTGGTCCCGGCCGATCTGGCCTGGCTGACCACGGCGTACCCGCGGGTGCTGGACGGCTCGATGCCGGTCCCGCCACCCAGCGGCATGACCGGCGACCCGCTCAAGGTCCACGCAGACATCCAGGGCATTCAGCTGGCCGAGGTGATCCGCAACAACCTGGCCGCGGGCGGCCTCGCGCCGGAACATCAGGGCCACTGGATCCGGTGGGGGGCGCGACTCGGATTCGGCGTACACAATCTGCGCGACCTTCTGCCCCAATCCCGGTGGGCCGCCGGCTATCTCAGCCGCCTGACCGCCACTGCCCTGCACGAGGTCCCGCCGGACTTGGTGCGCATGATGTTGCAAAGGGCGCTGCCGCGCACCGGGCCGTACGGCGACGCCGAGCAGTCGGTGCTCGACCGGGCCTGGCGTAGCACGCTCCAACCGACCGAGCTGGACGAACTGGCCGCCGATCTCGGCGTGGACCCCGGCAGCCTGCAACCGTTCGCGACGCTGCCCTCGGTCGACGCCCGGAGCCTGCTCCCGCTGGTCCGGTCGACCCGGCTCACCCCTGAGCAGACCGGGCGGCTGGTCGAACTGGCCGCGTACACCGGACACCTGCCGAGCACCCGGGACCTGCTACGCCTGGCCCAGCAGACCGGGTGGGAGCCGGGCGATCTGGTCGACCTGGCGTCCGCGCTCGACGTCGACCCGTCCTACCTGCGGCCGCTGAACGGCGTGCTGCGGCGGGTCACGGCGATGCCGGAGAACATCAGGCCCTCGACCGCTCAGGTGGTCGCCGCGATCCGGGCCTACCTCAACCTCGACGACGAGCGGATCACGCCCGAGGTATGGCTGTGGGCGGCCGGGCTGGGCACCGGCGCGGACGGTCTCACGCTGGCCGAGTTGCAGTTCCTGCGGGACGGCGCGGCCGGGCTGAACGGGGCCGACCTCGACTACAAGATCCAGCAACTGACCGCCACCAACGGTGCCATCACCGCGGTCACCGCCGCGGTCCGGGCGGCCCGGCAGTTCCTGCCGGAGCGCGGCGCGGACGACCTCCGCGCGCTCATGGAGGACGTGCTCGGCGTTGCCCGGCAGGTCACCGGCGTGGCCGTCAACAACCCGATGGAGACCCGGCAAACGTTCGCCCGGGACGTCGCCAACTCGGCCCTGCGGGTCGCCGAGAAGGCCGGGATCACCGACCGCGCCGAGGCTCTCCGGGGCCGGCTCGAGATGCTGGATGCCGCGGGGGCGGGCCCGATGATCGGCCGAGCCTTCGCGCTCGCCATCGAGGCCACCCAGCTGGCCGGCGAAGGCGTGTTGACCGCCATGGACGGCACCGGCCGGGTCGGGCAACTGCACGCGCGGGAGATCGCGTACCAGTTCCAGCAGCTGGGCGGCAGCCTCGCCCGCGTGCTGGCCGCCGAGTACCAGCTGCACGACGCGTCGGTGGCCGAGTGGGAACGGTTCCGCGAGGAGCGGTTCGACCCGGACGTCGCCGGGGAGTTCTTCGTCGCCCCGGCCGGCAACCAGGCCGACCTGCTGCTGGCCGACTGGTGGGCGAAGAAGTTCGAGGTGGACTCGAATGAGCTGCGGTCGCAGATTGAGCGGTCGGCCGCCCTCGACCTGGTCCGGATTGCGGCCGTAGCCGAGGCGCTCGGGATCGCGCCGGCCGGGCTGATCGACGAGGTGATGTACGACGGCGGCTGGCTGGACGGGATCGAGGACGCGATCGGCCGGGCCACCCAGCACGCCGCCGAGGGCGTGTTCGACGCCGGCCTGCTCGCCACCGTGCACGCCGTCGCCAGCAAGCTGGACATCCGGCCGGCCGTGCTGCTGCGCCTGCTCGGGCCGCTGTGGGCCCGCGAGGACGACGAGGCCGTGGCCATCCACGGCGACGGCGACAAGCTGACCAGGCACGTCCGGGAGGGGCTGTCCCGGCTTGACGGTGTGCTGGCCGGCGACCTGGCGACCCGGGCCGCGTTCCTGCTCGACCGCGACCTCAGCCTGGAGGACGCCGAGGACCTGGAGCGGATCCGTCCGCTGGCCGAAATCTGGCGGGCCGACACGTTCGGCCTCGACCCGACCGAGGCGGTCACCGTACGGGGGCAGCAGTGGTTCTCCGACGACGACTGGGACGGTGTCCTGCGCGAGGCCTGGTCGTACGCCGCCAGCCGCGAGCCGTTTGAGCACTGGGACGCCGAAAGCCTGCGGACGCTGGTCGCCGCGCTCGGCGTGAGCGAGCAGTGGGTCCGCGGCTTCGCGCTACGGATCGGCCGGATGCCGACCGACCTGCCCCGGCTCGCCGGGCAGTGGGGGATCGAGGATCCCGGCCGGCTGTTCCTGCTGGCCGCCGCGCTGTCCACCGACCCGCAGGACTTCGAGCGGGTGTGGACCGACACCGCAGACGAGCTGCGGACCCGGTTGCGGAGCTTGAATGCCGGGCCGGACCGGCACGCCGCGGCGTCCCGGGTGGCCGCCGAGCTGCGCGAGGCTGGCTGGCAGCCGCGGCCGCGCGAGTCGTTGCCGGCCGCGTTGCTCACCGCTACCCGGGAGCACCTCGGCGTCCCGGCCGATCTGGTGAGGCGGGCCATCGTCCTCGGCGCACCGCTGGACGATCTGCTGACCGCCGGGCGGCTGGCCCACGCCGATCCGCGCGCGATCGCGGCATACATCGGCTCCACCGGGTACGCCGAGACCGCCACGGCCGGGCCAGGTCGGCTGGCCACCGGCTTCCAGGACTGGACGGCCGGGCTCGAAGAACGGTTCGGCATCGCCCCGGCCGAGATCTGGCAGCTCTACGACAGCGCCCGCGCCTCCAACGACACCCTGGGCACGCTGGACGACCAGCCTGGCCGGGCCGCCCAACTGCTGGGCGACTGGCGGGCGGCGGCGTTCGACCAGGAGTACCTGCGGCGGTTTGAGCAGATCGTCCGGCGGCACCGGGAGGCGGCGGACGACGCGGCGATGCGGGCCGAGATCGACGCGTTCGTGGCCCGGCTGGCCCGGGTCGGGCGTACGCTGCCGCCGCGCCTGCCGGAGCTGTCGCGGCCGGCGCCGATCGCGTTGTCGTTCCACGTCGCGCGGGGCCAGGCCACGGTCGCCAGCGCCATGGTCGACCGGTCGAACGTCTCGGTGGCCGAGGACCGAGTGACGGTGCGGCTTCCCAAGGGCAGCAGCGGGTGGCAGACCCTCACCGATGTGCTCAGCGTCGTTTCCGACCCGGGCGTGCGGACCAGCGACTTCACGCTGATCACCGCCACCGCGCACCTGGAGGTGGACGATCTGCCGCAGCTGCACCCGACCGAGGTGCAGCTACTCGTGGCGGCGGTCGCGCTGGACCTGAAGCATCGCTACCCGGCGCTGGCCGGGCTCGGCTGGACCAGCGACATCCCGGTACTGTCCCGGGACGACCCCGACGCCACGGGTTCACTGTTCACGCGAGATGTGCCGGACAGGGTTGACTTCTCCGGTTTCGAGGACATCGACACCCGGGCGGCGGCCATGCTGGTGTCGTCGGTGACCCGCCGACGCCTTGCTCGGACCGCGCCTTCGTCGGACGGCGAGGGCTCGGTCTCCCACGTCTCGGATGTCTCCTCGGTGACCGTCCGGGCCGACGCCGAGCCGGCGACCGGGACGGCCGCCGGCACCGACACCGACACCGACACCGACAGCGTGTTCTCCGAGGACTCCCAGGCCTCCGTACCGGAGACCTGGCGAACCCACGGCACCGACGCCGCCAAGGACGCCGACGGGCTGTTCCGGGTGGTGATGGACAGCGTCGGCCGGCAACGGCACTTGCCGCCCGAGGGCGTGTATGACGGCCCGAGCCTGCTCGCCCACGTGGCCGACCAGGTCGCCGCCGGCACGGTCGAGCTGCCCATGCTGGCCGATCTCACTGCCGGCAAGCTGGTCGTCTCGCAGATGGATGGGGCGGTCCTCGACGACATGATCCTGGCGATCGAGAACCAGCGCGGCAGCACAATGACCGACCTGGCCAGACTCCTGGACACCGGAGACCCGCTGGTGCTGCGGTACCTCGATCACGCGTACGCGGACGACACCGAGGCGCGGGTGGCTCCGCTGGCCCGCAAGGTCGCCCGGGCCGCGGCCGACGGCAGCCCGTTGACCGCCGGCCAGGTGTTCGCCGAGATCCTGCGCGACCCGATCATGCGGTCCGAACTGCCGTCGGCGCTGGCCGAGCAGGCTGTCGCCTACACGCTCGGCGTCGACCTGATCTCGGTCTATCCGGACGGCGACACCGAGACCCAGGCGGGTCCGGACGACGCCGACGAACTGTTCATCGGCGAAAGCGACGACGGCTACCGCGCGTACGGCCCGCCGGCGGTGGTGATCGATCCGGACAGCCTCAAGGCCGGCCAGCGGGCGTGGCGCTTTGGGCACCTCACGGTGATCGGCTCGGTCGAGTCGTGGGCCGGCGACGCCAAGACGCTGCGCGCCGTCCTGGAGGCGTCGCGGCCGATCGTCGCCGGGCCCGTACTGGTCATCCGCGGGCCGGCCCTGGGCAGCCTCGGCCCCGGAATGCGCCTCAACGACAGTCGCGCAGCCGACCCGGCCCGGGAGAGCGCCGAGCTGACCACGCTGGGCACGCTGCTGCGACGCTATGCCCAGGCCGGCGAGGTGCCGACCGTCGTCTCGACCGGCGAGGCCCCGGCCCTGACCGAGCTGCTCGACCGGCAGCGGGTCCCATCGGTCATCCGGGTGCCGACCTTCCTCGGCGAGTCCTGGCAGCCGGTCGGCGCCGACGGCGTTCCGCTGGCCAAGCCGGTCGCGCTGGACGCGGACGTCTTCGAGCTGCCCGCCGGGCTCGACCGCCCGGAGGGACTGGCCCCCCCGGCCGCGCTCGCCGAGTGGCTGGACCAGCCCGACTGGCTGGCCGCCGAGCAGCACCTGGCGGCTCAACTGTCCACCCTGCTGGACCCGGCGATCGGGGCGGCCCTGGACCGCCAGGTCGCTGCCGACCCGGACAACCGGGAACTGGCCGCCGCCCAGGTGCTGCTCCAGCTCGCCCGCGCGGCCGGCGGGCTGGGCACCGCGGAGCAGCAGGCACTGGAACCGGAGACCTCGGACGCCGGGATCGGCGCCGGCCCGCTGGAACGTCCGGCCCCGGCCGGCCCGCTGTCCCCGGTGGTCGCCCGCAAATACCTGGAGACTAAGGCGTCGGTCGAGGACCGGCGCGGCTGGAACGACCAGCTGTTCGGCCTGCTGTACGAGGGCAAGCTCACCGGCGCGCAGGCGGTGGCGCTGGCCAAGGGCCTGGTCGCGCCGGATGGGGGCGTTGAGCGGGGCCTGGACCGCAATCTGATCAACGCCAAGGTGGTCCAAGCGACGGCCATGGTCCTGGGCATGACGCTGGATGAGGCCGCCGAGGGGCCGAACGAGGGCAACACGTACCAGAACGCCCTGTGGCTGGTCACCCAGTGCGCGATCACGCCGAACGAGCGCTGGCTGGCGGTGCTACGGCTGTCCGGGCTACGCGAACGGCTGGCCGCCGAGGGCCTGCCCGGGCGGTTCGCCGCCGACCGGGCGACCGACCACGCCGAGGCGCTGCGCCTGCTCACCGAAACCCTGTCCAACTGCTGATCCGATCGCCCCTGGAGACCCCCGTGGCCCTCAACCTTCCGCTGCTGTTCAGTAACCGGCCGCCGGAGCTGTGCGCCGACGGCATCGCCATCGGCCCGGACGCGCTCTTCGTCGGCGTCAACGACGTGCCGCCGGACGAACTGGCGACGATCGCCGCCGAGCCCCGCCCGGTCGCCTCCGGCCTGACCACGCTGGTGCCGCTGCGGCCCGATGTTGTGGACTGGCCGCGGCTGCAGACCTACCTCGGCCTCTACCCGGCCGAATCGCTCGACAAGACCGTGTTCCACCTGCCCACCTCGGTCTTCGGGCCGAAGAGCCCGGCCGGGCTGGGCGACATCGCCGATCGGCTGGGCGTGCCGGTGCGCTACGCACGGGCGGCGCTGACCGACGACGGCGCCGTCCTGGAGTTGGGCGAGCACCGGATCGTCTACCTGGACGACGTGGGGGAGCAGGTCGGGCCCGGCACCGGCACGTGGGTGCAGATCGCGCCGCTGACCACGCGCGCGGTAGGCGCGTACGAAGAAATCCCGGACGCCGACGTGACGCTCGGTGACCAGCACGCGCGGCAGATGATCGTGCTGACCCCGGACGGGGTCCAGGTGGGCCTGGCCCCGACGCTGGTCCAGCGGGCGTTCCCGCAAGCGCTACGCGGCACGGCCACGGCGGTCGAGCCGGTCGCCGACCCCTTCACCGCCACCGGCACCACGCCGGTCGAGGTGCCCGGCTACAGCGCGTTGCAGTTCGGCCTGCGGGACCTGCCGCCCGGTGGCCACGCCCTGGTCGGAGCCGGCGGCGTCTTCCTGGCCGTCCGCGACCCGCGCACCGGCGCGCTCGGCATGATCGACGTCGCCGCCGCGGCGCCTGCCCTGCTGCCCCGGGAGGCGGGTCCGATCCGCTTCGCGACGTTGCCCGGCGCGGCCAGCGTGGTCGAGCGGTTGTCCGGGTTGCGGGACGGCGTCTTCGGCGTCCGGGACGGCTCGTTCGCCGCCGGTTCCCGGGACGGGCTGGAACTCTTCGCCTGGCAGGCCGCGACCGGCGAGCGGATGTCCATTGAGGTCATCGGTGCTCGGGATGCCGTTGCGCCCTACCTGGGCAAGCTGGCCGAGATTGCCGAACAACTGGACCAGCCGATGATCGTCGCCGGCGTGCAGCGCCCGGGCGGCGTCCTGGCCGGAGGCATCGCCGCGAAGCTCAACGAGCGGTTCGAGGTGTATGGATTCGACAGGACTGTTCCGCTGGTCGTGACGCTGGCCGACCTGGGCCGCTCGGGCGAACTGCTGAAGGTCCTCACCACGCGCAACGCTGCGGTGCTCTACCAGGCGCCCGGCCTCTCCGCCGGCGACGGCCTGTTCGCCAACCTCGGCGAGTCCTGGGCCGTCCGCGAACCCGCCCAGCCCGTGCCGACCAAGGTGGCCGACGAACTCAGCGCGGACCTGGTGCGCGACGGCGGCGGCACCCGGCGCGCGCCGGCCTTCGAGCCGCCGACCTGGTCGGTCGCCTCGTTCCTGACTCAGCGGCTGACCGAGCCCGAGGTGGTCCGCGAGTCGTTCGGCCGGTTCGGCGCCGGCCTCGACGCCGTGCGGGCCGAGGTGGCCCAGGTCGACGACCGGGTGCCGGAGACCTTCGCCGGGCACAAGGCGATGATCGGGCTCGCGGCGAACCGGCACCTGGATTCGACGCTCACCTACATCGCCGACCGGACCAGCCCCGGGGCGATGATCAAGCCGATGGTGGACGCCACCGCAACCGGCTCTCCGGCCGAGCGCGAGGCTCAGCTCAAAGAGATGCTGCCGCATCTGGCCGACCTGGCCGGACACGGCCTCGGCGACGTGGTCAGCCAGCGGATCGCCCAGATCCTGAGCGACATGATCACGGGTGAGCTGGAACGGGGCAAGGCGCTGGAGAGCATCACGCCCCTGGCCGGGCAGCTGTCCCAGGACACAGCCGTCCGCGTCGAGTGGGTCAGGGCGCTGCGGGCGCTGGCCGCGAAGGTACCCACGTATGACGAGATCTTCACCGAGGTGGGTACGGCCATCATGAAGTGTCCGTGACCGGCTCAGCTCGTGAAATCGTGCACCACCGGCCCGGGGCCGAGGTTGAGGCCCGGGATTCGGTGCCCGGGGGATATCCGATCGACCGGGAACGGTGCCCCGGCCTCCACCGGGATCGGTGTCAGGCTCTTGTCGCTGGCCCGCTCGGCCTCCACATAGTTGTTGTAGGAGATCTCCATCCGCTGGATCGCCTCGGAGAGCACGCTGGCCACCGACTGTTCCAGGTTCCGGAAGTCGAGGATGTGGCTGTAGAACGAGCTGCTGCCCGGACCGGTCCACCAATCCTGGTGGATGACGTCGAAATCGTTGGCGATGGCCTTCATGGCCGCGTTGATCGTGTCCCGCTCGACGGAGATCGTCTTGATCGCGGCCAACAGCTTGGGTAGCTCCACGGAGAACAAGAAGGTGCCGTCCTTGTTCGTCTCCGAGATTGGAGCGCCATTGGGATCGGTGACGATGGTCGTCGTCTGGCCGTCATCCGTGTAGATCCACTGGGTGTCGCCCAGTCCGTCGAAGTTGTAGTTGATCGTGACGGTCTCGGTGTTGCCGTCGGAGTCCGTCATCGTCCCGTACGTCGGCTTGCCGTCCCCGTCGAACTCGGTGAAGGTCCAGCCGTTGGCGACCTCCTTGTAGACGTTGCCGTTCGGGTCCTGGTACACCACCGTCCCGTCCGAGTACGTCCAGACCGAGTCGCCGTTCTTGTCCACCGTGATCGTCACCGTGTCGCCGGTCTGCGAGTTCGATCCGCTGGACGGCTTCCCGTCCACGTAGTTGATCACCCAGCCGTCCGGCATCTCCTGCTTGACAACCTGGTTACTGGCCGTGTCGATATAGACCTTGGTGCCGTCCTTGTACGTGTAGATGGCCTGGCCGTTCGCGTACGTGATGTCGGCCGAGGTGCCCGGCTTGCCGTTCTGCGGCGGGATCTCGACGTGGCCCGGGTTTCCGTTGCCGTCGAAGTCGCTGTAGACGGTTCCGTCGGCCATCTTCTCGGTGATGATGGTGTTGGTGGCGGTGTCGTAGGTGACGACGGTGTGGTCGGGGTACGTGTAGGTGGTGTGGCCGCCGTCGTAGCTGATGTCGGCCGACGTGGCCGGTGCCTTGTCGGTGGCCGGGATCTCGACGTGGTGCGGGGCCCCGTTGCCGTCGAAGTCGCTGTAGACGGTTCCGTCGGCCATTTTCTCGGTGATGATGGTGTTGGTGGCGGTGTCGTAGGTGACCACGGTGTGGTCGGGGTACGTGTAGGTGGTGTGGCCGCCGTCGTAGCTGATGTCGGCTGACGTGGCCGGTGCCTTGTCGGTGGCCGGTATCTCGACATGGTGCGCGAGCCCGTCCTTGTCGAAGTCGCTGAAGACCTGCCCGTCTGGCATCCGCTCGGTCAGGATCGTGTTGGACGCGGTGTCGTAAGTGACGATCGACCCGTCCGTGTACGCGTAGACCGTGTGCCCGCCGTCGTACGTGATAGCCGCGGACATGGCCGGCTTGTCGGCGGTCGGCGGGACCTCCACGTGGTGCGGCTGCTCGTTGTCGTCGAAGTCGCTGTACACCGTGCCGTCGGGCAGCTTCTGCGAGAGCAGCGTGTTCGACGCCGCGTCATAGGTGACGACGGTGTTGTCGGGGTACGTGTAGCTGACGTGGCCGTCGGAGTAGCTGATGTCGGCCGAGGTGGCCGGCTTCCCGTTGTAGGCGGGCACGTCGACGTGGTGCGGCTTCTGGCTCGCGTCGAACTGGGTGTAGACGGTGCCGTCCGGCAGCCGCTCGCTGACCAGCGCATTGTTGCTGTCCTGGTAGGTCAGCACGGTCTTGTCGGCGAACGTGTACCGCGTGTATGCGTTGTCGTAGGCGATCTGCGCCGAGGTCGCCGGCGTCGACCCGTGGGCCGGGATGGACACTTCGGTCGGCTTCTGGTTTGCGTCGAACCGGGTGTAGTCGGTGCCGTCGGCGAGCTTTTCGTCGAGGATCTTCCCGTTGCCGTCGTAAGTGACGACGGTATGGTCGGTGTAGGTATAGACGGTGTCGGCGCCGTGGTAGGTGATGTCGGCTGAGGTTGCCGGTTGGCCGTCGTGGGCTGGGATGTCGACGTGGTGTGCCGTGCCGTTGCCGTCGTACTGGGTGAAGTCGGTGCCGTCGGCCAGCCTCTCGTCGATGACCTTGTCGTTGTTGTCGTAGGTGACTGTCGTGTGGTCGGTGTAGGTGTAGACGGTGTCGGTGCCGTGGTAGGTGATATCGGCGGAGGTGGCTGGGTTGCCGTTTCCCGGTGGGATGTCGACGTGGTGTGGGTTGCCGTTGTTGTCGAACTGGGTGTAGTCGGTGCCGTCGGCTAGCCTTTCGTCGAGGATCTTCCCGTTGTTGTCGTAGGTGACTGTCGTGTGGTCGGTGTAGGTGTAGACGGTGTCGTTTCCGACGTGGGTGATGTCGGCTGAGGTTGCTGGTTGGCCGTCGTGGGCTGGGGTGTCGACGTGGTGGGGGTTGCCGTTGCCGTCAAAACTTGTGTAGTCGGTGCCGTCGGCGAGTTTCTCGTCCGTGATGTTGCCGCTGCTGTCGTAGGTGACGACGGTGTGATCGGTGTAGGTGTAGACGGTGTCGGCGCCGTGGTAGGCGATATCGGCGGAGGTGGCTGGATTGCCGTTTCCCGGTGGGATGTCGACGTGGTGGGGGTTGCCGTTGCCGTCAAAACTTGTGTAGTCGGTGCCGTCGGCGAGTTTCTCGTCCGTGATGTTGCCGCTGCTGTCGTAGGTGACGACGGTGTGATCGGTGTAGGTGTAGACGGTGTCGGCGCCGTGGTAGCTGATGTTGGCCGAGGTGGCTGGGTTGCCGTTTCCCGGTGGGATGTCGACGTGGTGGGGGTTGCCGTTGCCGTCAAAACTTGTGTAGTCGGTGCCGTCGGCGAGTCTCTCGTCCGTGATGTTGCCGCTGCTGTCGTAGGTGACGACGGTGTGATCGGTGTAGGTGTAGACGGTGTCGGCGCCGTGGTAGCTGATGTTGGCGGAGGTGGCTGGATTGCCGTTTCCCGGTGGGATGTCGACGTGGTGTGGGTTGCCGTTGCTGTCGAATTGGGTGTAGTCGGTGCCGTCGGCGAGTTTTTCGTCGATGGTGTTCCCGTTGTTGTCATAGGTGACTGTCGTGTGGTCGGTGTAGGTGTAGACGGTGTCGGTGCCGTGGTAGGTGATGTTGGCTGAGGTTGCTGGGTTGCCGTTTCCCGGTGGGATGTCGACGTGGTGTGGGTGGCCGGCGTGGTCGAAGTTTGTGTAGTCGGTGCCGTCGGCGAGTTTCTCGTCGATGGTGTTGCCGTTGCTGTCGTAGGTGACCGTCGTGTGGTCGGTGTAGGTATAGACGGTGTCGATGCCGTGGTAGGTGATGTCGGC